>CALGXU010000072.1 GCA_937935205.1 uncultured Rothia sp. | reverse complement strand
TGGCGCGCGGCCGCTACCCGCACCAGTCGCTGTTGCGTTCCTGGTCCGATGAGGACGAGCGTGCCTGCGTGGAGGCGATGCAGGCGGCGAACGTGCTGGAGCTTGCCGAGCGTCCCATTGAGGCGCTTTCGGGCGGTCAGCGTCAGCGCGTGTGGATTGCCATGACCCTGGCGCAGCAGACCCCGCTGATTCTGCTCGATGAGCCGACCACCTACCTGGATATCACGCACCAGATTGAGGTGCTGAACCTGACGAAGAAATTGCATTCTGAAGGCCGAACGGTAGCCGTGGTGTTGCATGACCTGAACCTTGCTTTCAGGTATGCTACTCATGTTGTGTTAATGAAGCAGGGCCGGATTATCGCTCAGGGCGATCCGCGTGCGATAATTACACCGGAACTTATTCAGGAAGTTTTTGACCTGCAATCGGTCATTATTCCTGATCCATGCACTGGTACCCCTTTGGTCATTCCGAAGGAGAACCAAGAAATTCATATTGCCGCTGACGCTATTTCGGCGGCCCGCGAAAGCGAATAGTTTTCGCCCCTAAGCCGCGTGGGAGTTTGCGCCACCCGTCTCAGTACAGGTGGAAAAGCTCGGCATTGCGCCAAGCAGCGAACGCTAGGATCTGAGGGACCCAGGATCCCCTGCGCGTAGGGCGCCTACCCGGTGCTCGCCCGTATTTGACGCATGAACGGATCCGAGCACTGGGTAGGTTCCATTTTGGGAACCCGCAGATGAGGCACCGAGACTGCCGCATGAGACCTTCCTATCTGAAGGTTTGATGCACGGTCTCGGTGCCTCATCTCATTTAACGGCGCGGTTTGTGCCAGCTGTTTTTGCCGCCCCAATTCTTGATCCCACTTTCTGGTGGTGATTGTGCTTATTGTCATGAATGTCATGTTTTGGTTCTTTCGCTTTTTCCTTTGGCTGGGGTTTGGGTAAGGGATACCATAGAGTGAGGTAGTGGAGGCTAACTAACGGTAATGCGCCTCCTCACCGATTCTCACCGATTGAGTGTTTCCACAGACCAAGGAGGAACCGTTGGGCGAGCACGAACCCACCGCGACCGTTCCCGCGCAGAGTACTTCTGTACAGGGCACTTCTGAACAGCCTGCTTCTGTACAGACTGTTGCAGCGCTGCCCCGTACCGTTGCACCGGCTGTGCGCCCGGCCCCTCCCAAGACCCCGCGCCCCGTACCGGCACCTCGCGTGGATAGCCCCCTCATCAGCGCCCTCATTGCTGAGGCGGTCAGCCCCGAAGAGCTGAACGCCCGCATCGTTGAGGTTGTCTCCGAGGGTACCCCGATTGTTGAGCCGGTGCTCCGCGAAGACGGCACCGTGGACGAATCCGAACGTATCGCGACCTTCCTGTACCACAATGAGCAGGCGGAGCAGGTGCTCATGTTCATCAACCGCCTGACCGATGAGAAGAACCTTGACCGTTCCCTCATGGCCCGCATCGAGGGCACCGACTGGTGGCAGCTGAGCCTGCAGATGGAAACCACCTGGCGTGCCTCCTACAACTTCTTGCCGGTGCTGCCCGGCGAGCGCCCCGCCTGGCTGGGTGATGACGACCAGGTGCGCCTGCGCGCCGCCCTGGACTCTGGCGAGGGCGACCCGCTGAACCCCGAGACCGCGTGCAACCGTATCGGTCGTTGCATGGGTGTGGTGCAGCTTGAGCACGCGCCGGTGCAGGAGTTCCTCCTGACTCAGGAAGAGATTGACGCGCTGCCCGCCCCCGAGTGGATGCAGACCTCTGACGGTCACCAGTATGTGCTCGGCCGCGTGGGTGACCCCGCCCCGGATGCGCCGCTGTTCATCCAGTTCGACGGTGAGATGTGGTTCAGCCAGGGCATGGAGCAGACCCTCAACCGAGCCCATGAGGCGGGCCGTATTCCGGCGATGCACGTGTTCTTCCTGCACTCTGGCGGTCGTGAGAACCGCTGGAAGGAACTGAACGGCGACAACCCGATTGCCGACTACCTGGTAGAAATCGCGTTCCCGCACCTGGAGGCAGTACATGGCATTAAGACCGACCCGCAGAACATTGTGATTAACGGTCAGTCGCTGGGCGGTCTGTCCTCCCTGCTGGCGGTGCTGAGCCGTCCGGAGGCGTTTGGCGGCGCGATCGCGCAGTCTTCGTCGCTGTGGCAGCCGCAGGTCATGGACCGCCTGGATGAGCTGGAGGCGGCGGGCGAGATTGACCGTCTGCGCCACCTGTACCTTGAGATTGAGGTGGGGGAGCAGGAATGGGTTCTGGTGCCGCCTCACCGAGAGCTGAAGGCGCGTCTAGAAAAGCTGGGTCTGGAGAGGGCACGCTGCACGACCTTCAACGGCGGTCACGATTATGCGTGCTGGCGCGGTGCGATTGTGCCGGCGTTGGAACGTATTATTGCTGCCTGCCGGGAGGCTGAGCGCGCTGAGCCGGGCTCTGCAGAGGACCTGCAAGAGGCCGCTTAGGGCTCCGGTACGGGTAGCGTACGCCCCGCATGGTGGGCGTGCGGGGTTCCCGTTAGGGTAAACACCGCCTCGCCCGTATCCTAGAGAAGTACAGCCTAAGAAGAGTGCCACACTACCGCGCCGCGAGGGGTACCGAAGGGTACCCGGCGTAGGCTGCGCACCCGCCCTCATTGACGAGATGGCATCACGCTGCGAACACAACGTGAGCGCTATAGAAATCGCAAACGACACAGAAATCGAGAGAAGATGACCGTAGAACGTAGCCCCCTGGCCCCCACGCCGCTCATCCCCGAGTCTTTTGCCGCGAAGTACCGCGAAGCCGGCTACTGGATTGACCAGACCATCCCCGAGTTCCTGCTGGATGCCTGCCGCGCGAAGCCGCACTTCCCGGCGCTGGTGGCGCTCTCGCACGCGCAGCTCGATGAGGACGGCAAGCCTCAGCAGATTCGCCTCTCCTACGGTGAGCTGGAGGCGGCAGGTCGTGCCGCTGCGGCGCGCCTCGTTCAGGCTGGCGTGCAGCCTGGTGACCGTGTGCTGCTGCAGTTGGGTAACACCGCCGAGTACCTGGTGTACCTGCTGGGTATTTTCTGGGCGGCGGCGCTGCCGGTGTTCTGCCTGCCGCAGCACCGCACCACCGAACTCGTGCACTTTGCGACCCGCACCGACGCGGCGGCGCACGTGTTCTCTTCGCTGACCCCCGGCGCAGATTTCACCGCCCTGCACGAGGATGTTGCCGCCGAGCTGCGCAAGAACTCACTGGAGCCGCCGGTTGCTATTGACGTTGCGGAGCCGCTGACCCCGCTGACCGAAGAGGAGCTCGCTGAAGAGTTCGTGCCCGGCGTCATTCAGAACACCGAGAAGACCCGCGCAAGCGAGCAGGTGGCGTTCCTGCAGCTCTCCGGCGGTACGACCGGCATTTCGAAGCTGATTCCTCGCACCCACGCCGCCTACCTGTACTCGGTGCGCGGCTCGGTCGATATCTGCAAGCTGAACAACAACACGACCATGCTCGTGGTGCTGCCCGCCGCGCACAACTTCACGATGAGCTCGCCCGGTATTCTGGGCGTCATGTGCGTCTCCGGCAAGCTGGTGTTTGCGGCGGACCCGTCCCCGCAGACTGCGTTCCACCTCATTGAGATGGAAGGTGTGACCACCTCCGCGCTGGTGCCGCCGCTGGCTCAGGCCTGGGTTGCCTCCGCGGAGAAGCGCGGCGCGTCCCTGCCCTCCCTGCAGACCCTGCAGGTGGGCGGCTCGAAGCTGGCTCCGGCGGTTGCGGGCAAGATTGAGTCGGTGCTGGGCTGCACCGTTCAGCAGGTGTTCGGCATGGCTGAGGGCCTGGTGAACTACACCCGCTCGACCGACCCGATTGAGATGCGTCTGAGGACTCAGGGCTACCCGATTAGCCCCGACGACGAAATTCTGATTGTTGATGATCAGGACCAGCCGGTTAAGCGCGGCGAGAGCGGCCACCTGCTCACCCGCGGCCCGTACACGATTCGCGGCTACTACCTGGAGGAGAACGCGAACCGTTACGGCTTCACCGAGGACGGCTTCTACCGCACCGGCGACATCGTGCGCCTGGTCGCTGGCAAGTACCTTGAGGTGACCGGCCGCGCGAAGGACCAGATTAACCGCAACGGTGAGAAGATTGCCGTGGACGAAATTGAAGAGCTGGCGCTGACCCACCCCGACGTTTTTGATGCCGTGGTTCTGGGCATCCCGGATGAGACCGTGGGCGAGCGCGTGGGCCTGGTCATTGTGCCGCAGGAAGGCGCCGACCTGGGCGAAAACCCGCGCCGCACGATGCACGAGTTCTTCACCTCGAAGAAGCTCGCCGACTTCAAAATCCCGGAGCGCGTGCAGGTTCTTCAGGAGCTACCCACCACGAACGTGGGTAAGATTTCTCGCCGCGAACTGCGCGCCAAGCTTGCCGAAATTTTCGGCTAAACCCTTTTCGAATCAACCTAAGCCCGTATTCCTACCCCTATTGAGGAGAAAAATGTCCGCACTTGAGACCCTGCGCCCCATCATGGAGAAGTACATCGTCGAGCCCGACTCCCTGCAGACCGCTTTTGACGAGCCGACCACCGACCTGTTCTCCCTGGGCCTGGACTCGATGGGTTCCTTCGCCCTGCTCGATGATCTTGCTGCCGAAGGCGCCGTGATTGAGTTTACCGAGCTGGTGGAGAACCCGACCGTGGAGTTCATCGCCTCCCGCCTGGGCTAAGCGTTACCACACCCCGAGTGCCCGCCTGCCGCGCATGCAGACGGGTGCCCGGGGTGTTTGCTACTCGCCTCGTTTTTCTTCACACCGCATATCATCCAGATC
>CALGXU010000071.1 GCA_937935205.1 uncultured Rothia sp. | reverse complement strand
GGGAGTTGAGCATTGTGACTTGGGGGCTTAACGACCTGTCATATTAAGTCATATTTGCGTGAGTTGAGGAGTGCGAAAGTGGTATGCACGGGTTTGGAAATCATTGCATCTCATTCATTCGCCATGCCCTCCGGTACCGATACGCCGGGGCACCCCCGAAATATTTAACTTAATAAGTTAAGCCTTACCTAACTATTGATTAACTCAATCCTTAATTCTTAGACTGGGAGGGTGCGGTTTTTCGCACACCATTCTGCGGGACTCGCCGATGGCCCCGCCCCCACTCAAGGCCTGCCCTGCAGGCGGCGCCCCCCAAGAGAAAGGCCTCCCATGGTGCAACGTCAGCTCCCCAAGCCCAGCGAACTACTTGAATTTATGCAATTCAAGAAGCCCAGCCTCGACTTTGCAGGCAACCGCCTACAGAGCGCACTGACCATCTACGATTTGCGCCGCATCGCAAAGCGCCGCACACCAGCCGCCGCTTTCGACTACACGGACGGCGCCGCAGAAGGTGAACTGTCAATGACCCGCGCCCGCCAGGCCTTCGAGGATATCGAGTTCCACCCGGGCATCCTGACGGATGTTTCCACCGTAGACACCACCACGAAGGTACTGGGTGGCACCTCCGCTCTACCCTTCGGTATCGCCCCCACGGGCTTTACACGCCTCATGCAGACCGAAGGCGAGATTGCCGGATCCGGCGCGGCGGGGGCGGCGGGCATCCCCTTCACCCTCTCAACCCTGGGTACAACCAGCATTGAGGATGTGCGCCGAGTCAACCCAAATGGCCGCCTGTGGTTCCAGCTGTACGTGATGCGTCAGCGTGAGATTTCCTACGGCTTGGTCGAGCGCGCCGCAAAGGCTGGCTACGATACGCTGTTCTTCACTGTAGATACACCCATTGCGGGGGCGCGCCTGCGCGATAAGCGCAACGGCTTCTCCATTCCGCCCCAGCTTTCGCTGAAGACAGTGGCGAACGCGATTCCGCGCCCGTGGTGGTGGTATGACTTCCTCACCACACCCAAATTGGAGTTCGCTTCACTCTCCTCGACAGGCGGCACGGTGGGCGAATTGCTGGACGCCGCCATGGATCCGTCCATCAATTACGAGGATCTTAAGGAAATCCGCGAGTTGTGGCCCGGCAAGATTGTCATTAAGGGCGTGCAAAACGTGGAGGATTCCAAGAAGCTGGCTGATTTAGGCGTGGACGGTATCCTATTGTCGAACCACGGCGGCCGCCAGCTGGACCGCGCTCCGGTTCCCTTCCACCTGCTCCCGGAAGTGGTTCGCGAAGTCGGCAAGGACACCGAAGTTATGGTGGATACCGGCATTATGAACGGCGCGGATGTGGTGGCCTCGCTGGCCTTGGGCGCCAAGTTCACGCTGATTGGCCGCGCCTACCTATACGGACTCATGGCGGGTGGCCGCCGCGGTGTGGATCGCACGATTGAGATCCTCTCGGAAGAGGTGCGCCGCACAATGCGCCTGCTACAGGTCAGTTGCGTTGAGGAACTCGAACCCAAGCATGTGACGCAATTGCGCCGCCTGCAACCCATTTCGAAGATCTAAGCCTCTCCACCCCGAGCAAGAAATAGTTGAAGGCGCCCCGCACGCATCACTATCGGATACGTGCGGGGCGCTAGTAAGCCCTATTCTGGCGGGCTGTTCTGACTGTTCGGCCCGGTGGTAGGAACTAGTTTTTACTTAGCGCCTGCAACCTCGGAGAGGTCACCAATCTTGGTGGGCTTGACCGGGGTCTTAGCGGTGCCGCTGAAGCCGTCGATACGGCCGGGGGCCTTCGGGGTCTCGATGGTGGAGACGTCGG
>CALGXU010000070.1 GCA_937935205.1 uncultured Rothia sp. | reverse complement strand
CGGAATCAACGCCACAATCACCGCAACCACCATAAACGCCAGCAACACCACAATCGCCATACCCGGCGAACGCGAAGACAGCAGCAGTGAAATAGCGAAAACCGGCAGAAGCTCACCCACCGCTCCGTGCACCAGCACCGCATTGCCAACCGCCGTGCCGGCCGCACCGTGCGACTTCAGCATCGGCAAGAGGGTGCCGAGCGCCGTGGAGCTCAGCGCCACGCCCACCGCGACATAGGTATTCACCTCGTGAGAGAAACCGGTGATCAGCGCTGCGCCCAACATGCCCAAGCCAAAACACACGCCCCAGGTCACCAACGCGGTAGAGCCCTGGCGGCTACGTAGGGAGGAAACGTTAATCTCAAAGCCCGCAATGAGGAAAAGCATGCCCAAGCCAAGCTCCTTCAGCAGGGGGATGCCGCCCTCGGTACCGGCCAAATGCAGCACGTTCGGGCCGATGAGCATGCCAAAAATGAGCAGGAACACCACATCGGGGATGCGCTTGGCCGTCAGCCGCGAGAGTATCGGAGAAATCAACGCGACCAGCGTAATCCAAAAAATGGAAATGAACTGGGCGTTACTCTCAGCGGATGCCGCGTCGCTCAGGGTTGTGCCCGAAGCGAGTACAGTACCGGAAACCTCCGGGGCCACCGTTAAAAGGGACAGCAGAGTGGGAAACATAGAACCTCATATGCAGACTAAAGAATATAGTGGGCGGTGTCCGGGGACGCCATTAAAGAACCTACCTATACTACATACTTCACACCGTCGTTCCTATTCGGGAGCCTCTCACCTCGTCACTCCGTGGGATATCGGCAAATCGGCACGCAAGTCGATGCACAAGAAGCATCAGGCAACGTGATGAGGGCTCCACCGGTCGCGCCCCGGCTCGCACAGCAATCGACGCTACACTTAA
This sequence comes from uncultured Rothia sp., assembly GCA_937935205.1. Classification (GTDB taxonomy): domain Bacteria; phylum Actinomycetota; class Actinomycetes; order Actinomycetales; family Micrococcaceae; genus Rothia. The sequence goes on along the minus strand of CALGXU010000070.1, from coordinate 358 downwards.
CACCTGTGCCGGAGGCATCGCCACCCGGTGCGCACTCACCACACCGAACCACCCGAAAGAGCGACACATGGCAGCACGAACCACAGCGCCCACCACCTCCGGCGGCCCCGCCCTGCGTGCCGCCTCCCTCGGCGGAACGCGACGCGACCTCGGACTCGACCTGGCCCGCGCCTACGCCGTGCTCACCCTGCTCATCGCCTTCGGGTACTGGCTGCAGCTTATCCCCGTCTCGTGGAGGTTCTGGGTGCCGCAACTGGTCACCCCCGCCGAGCCGCTCTTCGCCGCCATCCTTGGAGCCGCGGCCTGGCACTACGCGCGCACCGCAAGCTTCCCGCAGCTCTTCGCCGGAACCATCGTG
>CALGXU010000069.1 GCA_937935205.1 uncultured Rothia sp. | reverse complement strand
TTCGTCTGCGCATTACGCTGAGCCTTCAGAGCATTCATCTGCTCCTTACGGCTCGGCGCATGCTGAGAGGATTCAGCAGAACCAAATGCCTGACGAATACCCAATGCCCACAGCGGGAATAACAGAACCGTCAGCGCGCCACCGGCAACCAGCAGCGACGCTGTAGACTTCTCCAGAAGATCCGAGCTGGTCGCAACCTCCGTCACCGCCACAATAATCGGCAGACCCGCCGCCGAATACAGCGCCAACTGCACCTTCTGCGCGCGAGTGGTCAACCCCGAACGGGTATCGAAAAAATGCTCCGCCAACAGAACCGGAACACCACGGCACAGCAAAATACCCACCACCACGGCAAGCAGACCCAAAGGATTCGCCACCACGGCAGAGACATCAATACCCATACCGCTGACCACAAAGAACAACGGAATCATGAAGGTAAAACCAACCACCTCAAGGCGGCGAGTCATCATATGCAAAGCCGCCGGAGGGGTCAGAGTACGCAGAATCAAGCCCGCCGCGAACGCGCCCAGCACCGCATCCAAATCAAAAAGGGCAGTGCACATAATCAGAGTCGCCAGCAGGAACATCGCAAGACGCAGAACCGTCTGACCGGTCGTATTCGCCTCCGCAGCCATAATCTGACGCAGACCCGGCACATGCGCAAACAGACGATGCGGAATCAGTGCCGTAACAACCGCAACCACCATAAACGCCAGCAACACCACAATCGCCATGCCCGGTGAACGCGAAGATAGCAACAGCGAAATAGCGAAAATCGGCAGAAGCTCACCCACAGCACCGTGCACCAGCACCGCATTACCCACCGGCGTGCCAGAGGCACCGTGAGACTTCAACATCGGCAGTAGCGTGCCCAACGCCGTGGAACTCAGCGCCACACCCACCGCAATATACGTATTCAGCTCATGCGAGAACGACGTAATAACCGCCGCACCCGCCATACCCAGGGCAAAGCACGCCACCCACGTGGCAATAGCGCTATAACCCTGGCGGCTACGCAGCGAGGACACGTTAATCTCAAAGCCCGCAATCAAAAAGAGCATGCCCAAGCCCAGCTCCTTCAGCAGCGGGATACCGCCCTCGCTACTGGCAAGGTTGAGCATATTCGGGCCAATGAGCAGACCAAAAATAAGCAGGAAAACCACATCAGGGATTTTCTTACCCGTCAGCCGCGAAAGAATCGGCGACAGCAACGCAACCAACGTAATCCAGAAAATGGACACGAACTGGCCGTTATCGTGGCTCGACCCCTCCGAAAGAGTCGTACCCGAAGCAAGAAGAGCACCGGAAGTCCCCAAATCCGTCAGAAAAAGAGGGGAAGAAATGGAAAACATAAAACCTCAACGTGGTAGCAGGTGGGGGAGTGCACAGGAAAGTAACCGGGGCGAAGCCCTCGCGGGATGACCCCACCTTTAAGAACGTACCAATGGTACACACCTAACCTCGTGCAACAACACTTGAACAGCACTCACCACAGGGCAAGAGGCCCCAGCCGGCAGCCGACAGAGAAGCGGCATGAGAGCAAAACCTCCGCGCAGCCACCCGAGCAGACACAGCTTCCACCGTTACACTTAACACCTATGCCAGAGCACCCGGCACACACCACCGGGTGCGGCAGATACCCCGGCAGGGCACACACCCCCTGGCAGAGTACACCCCTGGCAAGGCGCACAGACTCTCAAACACGGCACTACAAGGAGCGAGGACATGGCAGCAGGGCGCACTCAACCCATCCCCACCGTCAGCAGCGGGGTACGCGCAGCCTCCCTCGGAGGCACCCGACGCGACCTCGGCCTGGACCTTGCCCGTGCCTTCGCCGTGCTCAGCCTGCTCATTCCCTTCGGATACTGGCTGCAACTAATCCCGGTGTCCTGGAAATTCTGGATCCCGCAGACCCTCGTACCGGCAGAGCCGCTCTTCGCCGCAATCCTGGGCGCAGCCGCCTGGCGCTACGCCCGCACCGCGAACTTCCCGCAACTCTTCGCCGGAACCATCGTGCGATTCCTCGCGCTACTGCTCCTGGGCGTGGCGCTCATGCAGGGCATCACCTACCTGCCGCAAGCCGGCGTAACCGTACCGGCGCAGGGCTTCAGCTACGCGCTACCCTTCGACATGCTCGTACACCTGGCGCTACTCACCCTGCTCACCCTATTCGTCGTGCACCTGCCCCTGTGGGCGGTCGCCGCGCTGGCGGTGGTCACCAGCCCCTTCATCACCTGGACCTACACCCTCCTCATGGACGTAGCCGCCCGGGCCGACCAGTGGACCGCCGTGCAGCTGCCCTTCCTCGCAAGCCACGGCGTCAACCACGCGCAGAGCGCACAGCTGATCTGGGTCATGTGCCTGGGCATCGTGCTCGTTCGCCTCTACGACAACCTGCAGGCAAAGCTCGCAATCCCCGTGGTACTCGCCGTGCTGGCGCTCGCCGTCTACCGCACCTTCAACCCCTACACCGAGCTGGGCTTCCTCAACAGCCCGCAGGTGCTACTCACCCTGAACCTGGCGGCAACCCTGTACTTCTGGGCAGAATGCGCGCGTCTGCTCTCCTCGCAGGCAGGAATGCTCACCCCGATCGCCCGCCTGGGTCAGATGTCGCTGAGCGCATCCATTGTGCTGAGCGGAATCATCATCTACGCGGGTCCCACCGTTAAGGCTCTGACCGCGGGTGAGCACTACGTCGCCACCGGAGGCTGGGGCACCGCCGTGTACTGGAGCGTCTTCCTGCTGCTCGGCGCCGCAATCGCCCTGGGCTTCTGCACCCTCTGGGCGCGCATGGCGCGCTCCATTGCCGGACGCGGCCCCCTGGAGGCGATTCTCGCCCTCATTTCCGGGCGTGGCTAAGCGGGCTGAAGAACATAACCTAGAAAGCGACCCTCTATCTGCGTATCTGCGCGGGTAGAGGGTCGCTTCTATGTACTCAACATCTGCGCCAGAATCTGCTGAGAGACCTGCGGCAGAATTACTGCGGGTACGACA
>CALGXU010000068.1 GCA_937935205.1 uncultured Rothia sp. | reverse complement strand
CTACAAGATTGGCGAGCGCCTCTGGCTGGAGCTGCGCGATCAGGCTGTGCGCCGCGGCGATGACATTCGCGCGTTCCACACACGTGCGCTTCTGCTCGGTTCGGTGGGTCTGGATACTCTGCGCCGCGCTCTGACCGATGAGATGATGCTCCCTCTGGATACTGAGGATGACGACGATGAGGACGATGACGAGTAGCCTCTGAACTGGAGTCTCTGATTAGGAGCTCTATACATGAGGCCCCCGCTTCAGCTGTATAGCTGAGGCGGGGGCTTCGCTGTATGTTCGTGTCTTCTAGAGGGCTATGTCTTCTGAAGACTGTGTCTTCTGAAGGCTATGTGCTCTGGTGGCTACCCGAAGTTTGCGGTGCCGGGGTCGGTGGTGCCGAATCCCATGCCGGTGGAGTCGTTCAGATCCACCAGGTGCGGGGCGAAGCGGCACCAGTAGTCGGTGAGCGCGCCGTTCGATTCGCGGATGCCTACGCCTACGGTGCGTCCGTCGACCACCCACACGCCGAGGATGGGGTGGCTGACCGGGTTGATAATGCCTTCGTAGCGCGGTGCCGGGATGTATTCCTGGTAGATGAATTCGCTTTCGGGGGCGTTGGCGAAGAAGTCGTCCTCTTCGGGTTTGATGAAGACGTCGTAGTCGGGGGCGTAGATTTCTACGCCGTCGCCTTCGCGTCCGAAGATGGGCTTGCGGACCCAGTTGCGCATGCCGCCGCGGTGGCCCGCGTAGGTGGGTACGAGGTTCGGGTGTCCGGGGTACTTATCCCAGAGCGCGGCGAGCAGCAGCTTATTGGAGAGGAACATCTTCCATGCCGGCTCAATCCAGCGGTCCATGGCGCCGTGGTAGGCGAAGAGGAGCTTGTCGTAGCCTGCTTCGCTGTCGGTGACCAGATCTTCCCAGGGGTAGAGCTTGAAGAGGTTGGTGATGCGCCGTCCCTGTGCGTCTTCCCAACTCTTGGTTTCTTCGTTGAAGATGACTTCGTCGATGGGAATCATGTGGGTTTTGATGCCCGCCTGCTGTGCCGAGTATGCGATGAGCCAGAGGTTGTTGTAGTCCTCATTGGTCTCGTCAATTTCGGGGGACACGTGTGCCAGGTGCAGTACGGGCTGCACGCCGGCGGTGATTTCGGGGGCGAAGATGTGGCGCCAACGGTTGGTGAAGGCTTCACCGATTTCACCCCAGTGGGCGTAGCCGCGGGTGTCGAGGCGCTGGTCTTTCGCCCAGGTTTTCTGGCTGACTGCCGCCTCCACGATACCGGTGGGGGTGTCTGCGTTGTATTCGAGCAACTTCATCGGGTCGCCGGGCACACCAGAGTAGGTGAAGTCGAAGCGTCCGTAGAAGTCGGCGTCGCGGCGGTTCCAAGATTCCACGGCGAGGTTGAACGCTGCCTGCGGCAGGCCGAGGGTGCCGAACGCGCCGGAGGCAATGTACTCGACGGTTTCCAGGCACATGCGGTGCATTTCTTCCGCCTGGGCGCGCACAGAGTCCATTTCTTGCGGGCTGAAAATGTAGGCGGCGTATTCGTTCCAATAGTGGTCGGTGTCGTGGGGGCCGTCCACGCTGTAGGTGAGGCCTTCCTCAATGATGACGTTCTCCCAGTCGGGTCGGCCGACGGGAAATTCTTCACGGCGCATGAGGGGCTAGGCTCCTTCGAAGTAGTGAATGGAAAATAGTGAGGAAAATGCGGGCGGGACTGCTCAGTCCCTGCCCGCATTCAGTGTGATGGCTTATGGCTTAGCCGCCGGAGGTGCCGCCACCGGACTTGGAGCCGCCGCCGAAACCGCCCTTGCTGCCGGACTTCGAGGAAGATCCAGACTTGGACGAAGAGCCGGACTTCGAGGACGAACCCGACTTGGAGGTGTTCGATTTGCTGTAGGAGCCGGTGCTGCCGCTATTGCTGGTGCCCTGCTTACCGCTGGAGACCGAGCCGGTGGTCTTATTACGCACCGAGGAGGTCTTACCGGAGTTATTGGTGCTGGTCACCTTACCCGAGGAGACGGTGGAGGACTTCTTCGCGGTGCGGTAGGAGTCTTCGAAGCTGCCGCCTTTGGAGGACACGCCGCTGTAGACGGTGCCGTTGCTGGGGCGGGTGGTGCTGCCTCCAGAGAGCTTGGTACCCACACCGGGAACCGTGGGGGTTCCGGTGGACTTCGCGGCGCTTTGGCGGCCCAGGTAGTACCAGAGGAACGCATTCGACGTGTTGTGGCTGGTGGTCGAGCCAGATGAACCGGAAGAACCAGAAGATCCGGAGGAACTAGAAGAACCCGAAGAGCTAGAGGAACCCGAGGAGCCCGAAGAATCGCTGCTGGACGAGTCGGTCGGCTCCTGAACGCCTGCCTTCTCACATTCGCTATCTTCCACGCGCAGGCCGGTCTGCGCATCCTGGCAGACGCGGGCGTACTCTTCCCCCTGCGCCAAGAATGCGTTCTCTTCCTGGTGCATGGAGTTGTAGGCGAAGATGCCACCGCCAACCAGCAGCACGCCGGCACCCGCTACGGCAATCATCTTGGCGAGACCGGGGCGGGTCGCGCCCAGGTTCAGGGTCTGCTGGGCAGAGGTCTGTGCGGCGCGGGCAGCAAAGTTGGCGACTGCTTCCATGCGGTTGCCGGGCTTCTTCGGGCCGTTGGGGGTGGTGGTTCCGCCGGGGTATTGGGGAGCAGAACTCATGCATCTCTCCTTGAAAGGTGGTGCGTGGCGTAACGCTCAACGCGTACATGAAGCTGAGTGGGTACAGCATCATCCGGCGACTTTCGCCGGATTATCGGTGTGGTTCCAGCATATCAAGCCCCAGCTTTCGGATTATCAGCTGACGGCAAAATCTCAGCAAGCTTCGCCGCATGTTGCGCAGTTGTTTCCTTTCTGTTTGCTTTTGCGGTGATTCCCGATGAACTATCAGCCGATTTCACCGCCTAGGGGTTAGCTGGCGGAGGGTAGCTGGCGGCGCTGGTAGATGCGCTGGCGGATGCACTGGTGGCAGTATACTGCCAGAAGGTACCGCCGAAAGCCCCCCCCCCGGAAGGTACCGCAGAAAAGTGCCGCAGAAAGGTCACGGTTCGTCACACATCCCCTACACTGCACCGGGTTGAAACACTTCTTCACACAAACTCGCGCCGGAATGCGCAAAAGTTTTAGAGTATGCCACATGTCTACACCGCATGCATCATCTCGTTCACGTCTGCCCAAGTGGGCTACTTCTTTTGGCAACCAAATCATTGCCTCCCTCATTCTGGGTATTATTCTCGGCGCGCTCGCCCTCGCACTGGGTGGGGACGCGAAGAGCAACCCCAACTGGCTCATGGTGACTCTGGATACCATCGGCTCCTCCTACGTCACCCTGCTGAAGGCGGCTGTTGTTCCGCTGATTTTCACCGCCGTGGTCGCCTCCATCTCGAACCTTTCGCAGGTGACGAACGCAGCGCGTCTGGCGGTTAACACGCTCATCTGGTTTGCGATTACCGCGTTCTTCGCGGTGCTCATTGGTATTGCAATGGGCCTGATTGTTCAGCCGGGCCTGGGCGCGCAGGTGCAGGGCAAGGCGTACACCGGCTCGACCGGTTCGTGGACCGCGTTCCTGACCGGCCTGATTCCGGTGAACTTCCTAGGTCTGGGCGTCAGCGCTAAGTCCGGTGATTCCGGCATCACCGCGTCGGCGTCTTTCAACGTGCTGCAGATCCTGGTTATTTCCGGTGCGGTCGGCATTGCCGCGCTGAAGGTCGGCGAGGCTGCCAAGCCGTTCATTGACGTAGTCAAGAGCGCTCTTGCGATTATTCAGAAGATTCTGTGGTGGATCATTCGCCTGGCACCGCTGGGCACGGTGGGCCTGATTGCTAAGGCAGTGTTCGCGTACGGTTGGGCGTCGATGGGTTCGCTGGTCGCGTTCGTTATCGCCCTCTACATTGGCCTGCTGCTGGTCTTCCTCGTGGTCTACCCGATTATTGTTCGCGCGAACGGCCTGTCGGTCCGCCAGTACTTCTCGGGCGTGTGGCCGGCGCTCCAGCTGGGCTTCGTGTCCCGCTCCTCGATGGGTTCGATGCCGATGACCCAGACCGTTGCCGAACGCAACCTGGGTGTGCCCCGCGCCTACGCATCCTTCGCCGTTCCGCTGGGTGCGACCACCAAGATGGACGGTTGCGCCTCGGTTTACCCGGCTCTGGCGGCGATTTTCGTGGCTCAGTTCTACGGTATTCAGCTGGACTTCACCCAGTACCTGCTGATCGTGATGGTGTCCGTGCTCGGTTCGGCTGCGACTGCCGGTACGACCGGCGCTATCGTGATGCTGACCCTGACCCTTTCCACTCTGGGTCTGCCGCTGGACGGTGTGGGTCTGCTCCTGGCGATTGACCCGATCGTTGACATGGGTCGTACCGCCCTGAACGTTGCCGGTCAGGCTCTGGTTCCCACGATTGTGGCTCGCCGCGAGGGCATTCTGGACGAGGCGCTCTACAACGCTCCCCGCTCGGAGGGCGGCTTCGTAGCTCAGAAATTCTACGATGAGCGCATCGCCGGGGAGGCGCAGCGACTTCACGAGGTGGAGGACGCGGTACGCCGCTAATCTGGCAAGCTAATCTGACGAGCTAACCTGACGAGCTAATCTGGCAAAGGCTCACACACACGGCGCTAGGCTGTACTGCTTAGCGCCGTGTAGCTTCTCCGCCATCCGTGCTTCCCCAGCATGGGCGCACAGCACGGGCGAAATACATTTGTCAAACGTCATAAAAATGTCATTATTGATTCTTCTTTTCTTTTAATGTTTGAGAAGGGTTATGATTTTGAACGGCGTGTTCCATCTCCTACGTGGTTGAGGGGGATGGGACACGCTCTTTTTATACCCGCCGGGCTCGGCACTCCAGCCCACCCCTCCCACAGATCTCCTCCCACAGTTCACGCCCCCGATTACGCCAAGGATCCATATTCAACGCTGACGCACCGGCTGAAGGTTCCACCTAGTGACCCTCAATCTGCACTCGAAGGTAAAACCCCGCCGCAACGTTCTAAAATAGAACCCATGACTACCAGCGCTTCACCGACCCGACTGATTCTTGCCTCCGCCTCCCCGGCGCGCCGCAAGCTCCTGGAAGACTCTCGCATCGCATTCACGGTGCGCGTCTCCTCCGTAGATGAG
>CALGXU010000067.1 GCA_937935205.1 uncultured Rothia sp. | reverse complement strand
CTACAGGGAACCCGCCCTCGCTTCGCTTCGGGCACCCTGATGTCACTACGGACGATACCGCTTTCCTTACGATTAGGCGCGCTATGCCCTTCCTCCGCTCCTGCAGTGCACCCTGATGTCGCTTCCGGAAGGGATAGCTACGCATGGGTAGCCACGCCGGTGGTTCCCTAGATAGCCGTGAGGCGCACCCCGTACTCGCCCGCCAGCTCCGCATACGCCTGCACAAAGCGCTGCGCTCGCGCACCCGAGGCGCAGAAAACGCCCACGCGCTGATCACGCACCGACTCAAACAGGCTCAGCAGCTCCGCGGGCACGTCGGTTGCCGGCAGCAGGGACCCCTCCGCATTGCTCAGCTGCGACAGCGGCAGATGCAACGAGCCTTCATGCTTCACCGACTCCTCACGCTCAGGCGCCTCACGCACATCCAGCAGAACCTGAGGAACCTCATGCGCCGACAAATCCACCGGCACCACACGCGCCGGATCCGGCACCGCCCCAAACGACGTACACGTACCCGACAAGGCATCATACGTCAGCAGAGTACCCGCCGCAGTCGGCAAACCACTCACAAACTTGAGCACCTCCGTCGCCATCAGCGAACCAACCACAGCCGTCGTCGCACCCAACACCCCGGCAAGCGCACACGACTCCACCGTCTGCGGAATCGTCGGAAAAATATCACGCAAATGCGCGCCATCCGGCTCAAAAAGACTCACCGACCCGCCAAAACGCAAAACCGTGCCCCACACCAGCGGCAGACCCGCAACCTGCGCAGCATCCGCAATCAGATACTTCGACGCAAACGTATCCGTACAATCCACCACACAATCCGGTGCCGACGCGGCGAAAAGATCCAGAATCCAGGAGGCATCCACATGCCGAATCGTCGTCTCAACCGTCAACGACGGGCACAAATCCAAGGCACGGCGCGCCGCAACCTCCGCCTTCGGCTCACCCACATCAGACACACCAAAAAGCGGCTGACGCTGAATATTCGACAACTCCACCGAATCAGAATCCACAATATGCAGATACCCCACACCAGCCGCCGCCAACGCCTGCACCACCGGACAACCCAAACCACCAGCACCAATCACCAACACGCGAGCCGCCGCCACCGCATCCTGATCAAAGCCCGGCAGGCGACGCTGACGGTCCGTGCGCTCGCGATCCAGACGCGCATGCTCCGGATTCACCGGGGTAGGGGGGAGGTTTACATCCACGAGACAAAACCCTCCGACGGCGACGACGCCTTCGCGTGCTCACGCACCGGAATACGGCCCGCCTCACGCGCCAACGCGCCCGCCTGCACCGCAAACTTCATCGCCTGAGCCATCGCCACCGGATCCTCAGCACGATTCACCGCCGACGCCAGAAGCACCGCATCACAACCCAGCTCCATCGCCAAAGCGGCATCCGATGCGGTACCCACGCCGGCATCCAGAACCACCGGAACCTGCGCGCGGGAAGCAATCAGTTCAATATTGTGCGGGTTCAAAATGCCCAGACCGGTACCAATCGGCGCGCCCAACGGCATAACCGCGGCAACACCCGCATCCTCCAGGCGAGCGGCAGCCACCGGATCATCAGAGGTATATGCGAGCACCGTGAAATCCTCAGCGACCAGCTGCTCGCAAGCGTTCAACAGCTCCACGGTGTCCGGCAGTAGGGTGTCTTCGTCGTGGATAATCTCGACCTTCACCCAGGAAGTGCCCAGGGCCTCGCGGGCAAGCATCGCGGTCATCACCGCATCAGCTGCGGTGCGGCACCCTGCGGTATTGGGCAGCGGCGCAATATTGAGCTTCTGCAAAAGCGGAAAAATGGGGGTACCTGCGGCGTGACGGCGCATGGCAACGGTCGTCATTTCGGTGCCGGAGGCGATGAGCGCCTGCTCGAGTAGGTCCATGCTGGTTGCGCCTCCGGAGCCCATGATGAGGCGGGAGGTGAAGGTGCGGTCGCCGATGGTGAGCGGTGTGAGGCTCATGAGTTCTCCTCTGTGGGAACGGTGCGGTGGGTGTGTATGGCGTACACACCCACCCAATATGTAGAACGTATATTCTTTTTCTGGAGGGGTGTTAGCCACCTTGAACAGCGGTGAGGGCGTCCACCCTATCGCCCTCGTTCAGTGGCACATCCAGCCACGTGGAACGCGGCACAATACTGCGGTTAAGCGCCACAGCCACGCCATTTTCGGTACCAAACTGGTCCATGACAAGGTCAAATACGGTGCGGGCGTTGGTGGTTAGCGGCTCGCCGTTATAGGTGATAATCACGCGAAATCCTTTCGTGAGGGCGCCGGGTGCACCCGGCGGGGAATGTGTTTAGCGGGTGAATCGTGCCGGGTCGCACGCCTGCATGATGGGCGGAATTTCAGCCCCGCAGGCGACCTCCGCGCCGACCTTACCGGCGAGCGCGGCAAGCAGAATGCCGTGGCGGAAATAGCCCGTGGACACGAGCTGACGGGTGCCGTCGGCGCGGGTGCGGTGCCCGAAGATGGGCAGGTCGTCCGGGGTGCCGGGGCGGGCGCCGACGTTCGCCTCCAGAAGCTCGCACTCTTCAATGGCGGGCACCAGGCGGATTGCGTCACGCAGCAGCTGGTGTACGCCGTCAATGGCAGGCAGCGTGCGGTGGTCTTCGCGGCTGGTTGCGCCGATGCACAGCTCCCCGTCAGGGCGGGGGATGAGGTAGACGGGGCGGGAGTTCACGTAGCCGCGCACCACATGCTTGAGGATGGGCCGCGGGGTGCGCAGGCGCAGAATGTCCCCGTAGACGGGGCGTAGCGGGTAGTCCCCGTGCAGTGTTGCCCCTAGTCCAGTGCAGATAATGTCGCCCGCGTCCGGGTCGGTGACCCGTTCGGTGCTGAAGGTGACGCCGCGGCGGGTGAGGGCGTCTTTGAGGGCGCGCCTCATGAGCCGCGGGTGCAGCTGATGGTCGCTGGGGATGTTCACGGCACCGGCAATACGCGGCGCCAGGAGCGGTTCGAGGGCGCGCGCCTGCGTGGGGGTGACGGCGTCTGCGGGGCGGTTCATGTCCCGGTAGTAGGCGCGAGTGCGTTGCAGGTGCTCGGCGTCGGCGCGGTCGGCTGCGACAATGAGCGTGCCGGTGGTGTCGTAGCCGGTGGGCAGGTCGGTGGCGCGGCTGAGCCGCTCCATGAGGGAGGGGTAGGCGTCGGCGCTGGCGGTCATGAGCGGGAAGAGCGCGTCCTGCTGGAATTGCACTTCTGCGATGGGCGCGAGCATACCGCCGGCGTAGTGGCTGGCTGCGGGGTAGAGCGCCGTGCCGTCGTCGGCGGTGCCGTAGTCGCTGGTTTCGGCGTCGATGAGGTGCACACTTTCGCCGCGTTCGGTGAGCTCAAACGCGGTGGTGAGGCCAATGATTCCGCCGCCAATGATGGTGATGGTCATGGCTATGCCTTCAGGGCGGGGTTGTCGACGAAGGCGCGGACCATGGCGATTCCGGCAACTCCGGTGGTGCGGATAGCGGGGCAATCTTCGGGGGTGATGTCGCCGATAGCTACGGTGGGTACGGCGGACAGTTCGGCAAGTTCGCGGAGCCCATCAATGCCGAGGGGCGGGCGGTTGGACTGCTTGGTGGGGCTGGGGCGGAACGGCCCGGTGCCAATGTAGTCGATCAGGTGCGCGATTTTGTTGGACTCTTCAACGAGCTGCCGGGTGCCGGTGGTCAGGCCGATGATTGCGTCGGCGCCGAGGAGGGCGCGGGCGTCGGCTACGGGCAGGTCGTCTTGACCGATGTGCACGCCGTCAACGCGCACGTCGCGGGCACGCAATGCGAGAGCGACATCAACACGGTCGTCGACGAGGAGCGTCTGGTGCGGCTGGATGATGCCGGCGATAGCTTCGGTGAGCTGGTAGAGCTCGCGCGCGCTGATGGGCTTGGACCTAACTTGGATGCAGGTGGCGTGTTTGGCTGCCCGAACGGTTTCGAGGGGGTTGTCGCCTGTGACGAGGTAGAGGTTCAGGTCGAGGGGGCGTGCGGGGGTGGTGTAGGGGTGCGTTTCGCGGGTCATGCGGGTCTACGATTCGTCGTCGAGTAGATGTTTTGAGAAAATCTCTCATTGAATTTCTGTGGTTAGGTTAGCACAGCTGTGTAGTGAGTTGAACATTCTTCAAACTTTTGAGATGTCTTGCGGGGTGCGTTCCTCGATTGTGCAGGGGATGGGTCGGCACGCTATACACTTCCTTCGCTCCTACAGGGGCACCCGCCCTCGCAGAGCTCGGGCACCCTGATGTCGCTTCAGGAAGGTATAGCTGAGCCGTGCGCGCTCGCATGGTTGTGCTGAAACCTTCTTGCCGCGAGCCCGCAGGTAGGCGCTCTGACCTCCCATACGGAGTCACCGCAATGCCCTCAACCCAATATTCAATCTTGGCGAGCTGCCTGCGGTACCCAACCCGAGTATTCCTTCCCCCTCTCCGCGC
>CALGXU010000066.1 GCA_937935205.1 uncultured Rothia sp. | reverse complement strand
GGCTCACATATGTTTAGAGCACACACACGCGAGACACGGGACCACAAGAGCGCACGGAAGGACTCCATGAGCACGACCACGGAGACAGCTTCACAGCCAACCCCGAAAGACTCCGCAGAGACGAACACGGTGGCAAACACGGAGGCAAATCCCAGCGGCGCACCGACCGCCAAGACCGAGCGCCACCTCTTCGCATCCTCGTACCCGCTGATTATGCTCATCGCCCTCGCCATTCTGCTGGGCGTCGCCTATCTTTCACTCATCACCGGCAGGTACCCGCTCGAATTGGACGAGCTTTTCCGCATTCTCGGTAAGAACTGGTTCGGCATGGACCTGAAAGTCTACAAGCCCGCCGAAAACATGCTGCTGACCGTGCGTATTCCGCGTCTGCTCGCCGCCGGGCTCATCGGTGCCGCCCTCGCGATTGCCGGTGCCACCTTCCAGGCGGTCTTCCGTAACCCGCTGGTCTCCCCGTACCTGCTGGGTGTTTCGCAGGGTGCGTCGGTGGGTGCCGCCTCCGCCATTTTGCTGGGTGTGGGCACGAGCATCGCCATACAGGGTTCCGCCCTCGCCGGCGGCCTCGCGGCAGTGCTGCTGACCGTGAGCATTCCGCGTCTACTCAAGAATCAGTCCACGCTCATGCTGGTGCTCTCCGGCGTGATTGTGGGTGGCTTTGGCACCGCCGCACTGGGTGCGTTGAAGTTCATTGCGAACCCTGAAACTCAGCTGGCGCAGATCGTGTTCTGGCAGATGGGCTCCCTGCAGGACGTGCGCGCGGAAGCACTCACCCAGTTTGCGCTGGTGGCGGTGCCCTGCATCCTGCTGTTGCTGGCGATGCGCTGGCGCATTAATATCCTCTCGCTCGGTGACGATGAGGCGCGCACCCTCGGCATTAACCTGACCCGCACCCGCGGTGTCACCATTCTGCTGGCGACACTGGTGACCGCGACCAGCGTGTGTATTGGCGGCCCGATTTCTTGGGTTGGCCTGGTCATTCCGCACCTGTGCCGCCTGCTGGTTGGTAGCGACACGACCAAGCTCATGCCGCTGTCCATTCTGATGGGTGCTTCGTTCATGATGTTCGTCGATACCCTGGCGCGTAGCCTCACCAGTGCGGAGGTTCCGCTGAGCGTACTGACCGGCTTCATTGGCACACCGCTGTACGTGGCGCTGCTGCTGCTTGGAAAGGTTCGGGTGAAGTAATGTCCTCGTCCATTCCCGATACTCAGCACCGCACGGGTGCGAGCGCAGAGGTTCTGCTGCACCTGGACGATGCGGGCTTCCGTTACGGTCGCCGGGGCAAGCGCATCAATCACCGCCGCGCCGGTCTGCACCGTTCCGGGCACCGCTCCAGCCGTTGGATTTTCCGCAACGTGAACCTGCAGGTGCGACGCGGTGAGGTGCTCGCCATTCTGGGTCGCAACGGTGTGGGTAAGTCCACTCTGTTGAACTCCCTGATTGGTTTGCACTCGCTCACCGAGGGCACCGTTCACCTGGGTGGTGAGCCGCTGGATTCTTTGACCGCGACTGAGCGTGCCCGCCGCATCGCCTACCTTCCGCAGATGGAGGGTCGCGGCATCTCCTACACCGTGACCGAGTACCTGCTGATGGGTCGCGCACCCTATATCGGGTTGTTCTCTTCACCCTCGCACCGTGACCGTGAGCAGGTGCACACCGTGATGGAGGAGCTGGGTCTGCTCGACCTGGCACATTCCCCGCTGGATCAGCTGTCCGGCGGTCAGCGTCAGCAGGTGGGTATTGCCCGAACCCTGGTGCAAGACGCCCCGCTCATCATTTTGGACGAGCCGACGAGCGCCCTGGATGTGGCGAATCAGGCGAAGGTTCTGCGGAAGATTCGGCAGCTGCGCGATGCCGGGTACGGGGTCATTTTTACGACCCACAACCCGGATCACGCCCTCATGCTGGATGCGACCGTCGCCCTGCTCGGCGCGCACGAGGTGCCCGATACCGCACCGAACGCAGCGCCGCAGGTATCTGCGAATGCGCCAGCACAGCTGCTCACGGGCCGCGCCTCGGAGGTGCTCACGAGCGGGGTTCTCTCCCGCACCTTCAATACCGACCTGACGGTGGCTTACTCCCCCGAGCTGGGGCGTTCCAGCGTGCACATGACGAGCCTCGATATCTGAAACCCCGCAGCTTTTAGATTTCCGGCGGTGGTTTGGGCGGCACACAAGAGATGCGGTAGAGGTGCCCTATGTCTTGTGGGGGGGCGTATCCCTAGCACGCCTGCCCCACCCAGGCCGCCGCCGGGTTATTCAACTATCCGTTGTACACCACAGAAAGACACATCATGAAAATCACGAAGTTTCACACCGGCATTGCCCTGACCACTTCCCTGTTGCTGGCCGCGCTGACCGGTTGCGGCGCCGCGAACACCGCCTCCTCCTCGGGTTCGGCTTCGAGCTCGGTGTCCGCTTCGGCTTCCTCTCAGAGCTCGAAGAAGCACACCAGCTTCTTCGTGAAGGATAACGGCGACGGCACCAAGGTCATTAAGGACATTGACGGCAAGGAGGTCACCGTCCCCACCAACCCCGAGCGCATCGCTGACCTGTGGCACGCAAACAACCAGGTGGTTCTGCTGCTCGGCGGCGCTGAGAAGCTGGTGTCCACCACGACTGCCGTGAAGTCCCTGGCGTGGTTCAAGCAGGTGTACCCCGGTATTGAGAAGGTTGACGCGCCGGTGAAGGGCACCGACGTGAACATGGAGCAGTTGCTCACCGACAAGCCGGAGGTGCTGCTCGCTTCCTCGAAGGAGCAGATTGCGAAGGCAGCTGAGGCGGGTATCCCGGCGGTGCACGTGGAGTTCCAGAACTTCGCGGACCTCAAGCGCACCGTTGAGCTGACCGCCGAGGTTATTGGTACCGATGAGGCGATTGAGCGTGCCGAGAAGTACCTGGCGTACCTGGAGAAGAACGAGAACCTCATCAAGGAGCGCCTCAAGGACGTCACCGACTTCCCGAAGGTGCTGCACATTGCGGGTGGTTCTGACCTGACGAAGGTGGACGGCTCAAACTCCCTGATTGGCGAGTGGATGAAGCTTTCGGGCGCGAAGAACTCTCTGGACGGCGTGGAGAACCTGAAGAACGTCTCGATTGAGCAGATCATTGCCTCGCAGCCGGACTACATCATCATTGGCGGCGCTGATGCGCAAAAGGGCGTTGACGCGATTAAGGCTGACGCCGCGTGGGCTGACGTTCCGGCAGTGAAGAACGGCAAGATCATTAAGAACCCGGTCGGCACCTTCAACTGGGACCGCTACTCCGCCGAGGAGGCTCTGCAGATTCTGTGGGCGGCAAAGCTGTTCCACCCCGAGAAGTTCACCGACGTTGACCTGGTGAAGGAAACCCGCGAGTTCTACTCGACCTTCTACGGCTACAACCTAACCGAGGATGAGGCGCAGCGCATCATCAATGGTCAGGGACCGGCAACTAACTAACCTGGCGGCAGCTCACCTGGCGGCCGGTTAGCGACCAGCTAGTTCGTTAACATATACCGCCCGGGACCGTGCTCACAGCATGGTTCCGGGCGGTATTTTCTTAGCTCCCAGCGTTAGCTGGGCACCGCGTTAGCGCACCTCCACGGTGGCTCCGGCGAGGCTCATCAGCGACCGGTTCGTCAGCGGAAGGTACCCGTTCAGGGCGCTCAAAATCAGCTGCATGGTGCGCTCTTCATCCTCCACGCTCAGCCTGCGCGGAATACCCACACCCGGCACGCAGATGCGCTGCTTATACAGGTCAATTACCGCGCATACGGTGCGGTTCGGCACACCCAACACCGGCAGCATACCGCGGTGGTTGACGGTGCGCAGGCCCTTACCGACCACGGCGGCAGTGCGAATATCCGGGCAGGCACTCCCCTCAAACCGGGAGGCGCCCGCACCGTTCGCAAAAGCCGCAGGGTCGGGAATAGTATTCGGCACCGCGCTCTTCTCGTTCAGCACAGACAGCAGCGGCTCCCCCACGGCGGCGGTGACCGCCACGTAGCGTACCTGCCGGTCCATGGCGTTGAGGAAGTCCAGTTCCGCGTACTCCTCCACGCGGTAGTTTTCAACCAGACCGGCTTCACCCGACCCGGTTTCTTCCACGGTTCGAGTGATGACTTCTTCATCGTAGAAGCTTGCCACGCACACCTGCGGGGCGCCGCGCTCAATGCGGGCGCGGCACTGGTAGTCGTCGTCGAGCAGCCAGAGGGACAGCTCGTAGCCGTCGGGCACATCGCGCACACCGGTCGCGAGCAGCACCTCGCTACCCTCCAGGGAGAACGGCTCCCAGCCTGCCGGTTCAAAAGCGTTGAGGGCACCGTTCAGCGCGGGGTTGCAGGAGCCGAGGCTCGGTGCCTGCTCAGCCGGGGTGAACGCCTCGGTGGAGGGCATGGCGATGGTGAGCCCGCGCATCCTGCCGGCGAGGCAGAGTTCAACCGCCATGAGTAGGTGGCCCGCGCCTTCGCGGCTCAGTGCTGGGCTCTGAACCAGGTGCGCCACACCGGAGTTATCCAGGCTGAGGTGTTCGCCGACTCCGCGGGCTGCGTTGGAGTAGCGGTTGTGCAGGCGCACCAGCTCGTCAATGGGCAGGGCGCGGCCCACGGCGCCGAACGCCTGGGCGATAGCGTGAACATGTTCGGGGAAGACGCGGCAGAGCCTGCCGAGCTGACGGGCAAATTCCGCCGGACGCTGCGTGAGCACGCCCAGGAGGGTGCCGAGGTTCTGCTGGCGGTAGGCGTCGAGCAGCTGGGCGACGGTGGCGGGTTCAAGCTGCTCAGCTGTGCCCCTCTTGGGCAGGCGCGCTCCTGCGCGGTTGAGGGTTGCGGTGCCGCCGCGGCTGCCCGCGGACTGCTCCGATGAGTTTTTACCTGCTTGTTCGCCTACTTGTTGATGGTAGGTTCCCGGCTGCGTCACGTTTTCACGACCTTGAGCTCTTCAGAGCGTTCGTTAGCTGATTCTTTATAGGGTGACGGGCGGGACTCGGCGCCTACCAGCAGATGGTTCGCACACACACCACCGTCTGCCGAATCGTATAGTACCGGCATACAGCTGTGCCTCGTTCCTTGAGCAACTAAGCTATAGCTTCAAGACGTCAGCATCAGGACCTCAGCGCTGAGATAGTACCCAGTTCTCCGCGCTGAGATGTCAGCGTTGAGCCCTGCCCGTCGTGCGGGCGCACGCGTTCCACCGTGGAGGCGCCGGGCTGGGTTACCGCTGGTGATGAACCCGCTGCCCATGCTATGGAGGGGCGTGTGCGTTCCACAACGCTTTTTAGGCTATCAGCTTTAGCGGGTAATTACTAGGGGTAGAGTAACTATTAACTAAGGTTGAGCTATGTTTCAGGTTTTGAGAGCTTTACGCGGGCGCTCTAATCCGGAAATCCAGGGCAAAAATTGAGGACCGGAAATTTAGCACCGGTAACTTAGACCGGCAAATCCACCCACTGCGTATCGCCCCAGGTCACGCTCGCCGCACCGGAGCTCAAACTCACCACTAGCTCTTCGGCACGCTCCAGCTCCTCCGGGCGGTCAAACACGCCCAGGGAAATCGTGGCACCCTCCGCGCCATACTCGGTACCCAGCACGTTCAGGCCGGCGGCACGGATCTCGTTCTCCAGGCGGCCAGCGTCCGCATGCGAACTGGGCACCCGGCCCACGCGCAGACGCTCACGCGAATCGAATAGCGCACCGTCCAGGGTCTGCACCACCGAATCAGTGTAGGCACGCACCAGACCACCGGCGCCAAGCTTAATGCCACCGAAATAGCGCACGACCACCGCAACCACATCCGACAGGTCGGTGCTGCCGTCCTCGCGGGTCTGACGCGCCAGCAGCGCCTGCATCATCGGCACACCGGCGGTACCGGCGGGCTCACCGTCATCGGAGGAACGCTGAATATCGCGGTCAGCACCAATAATGAACGCCGAACACACGTGGCGGGCATCGTGGTAGGTTTTGCGCACCGACTCAATGTAGGCGCGCGCCTCCTCAACGGTGCTCACGCGCTTGATGTGACCAATAAATTCGCTACGCTTAATTTCGAGGAGGCTCTCATAGGGCTCATCGCCGCGCGGCACAAGGTAGCGGTTGGCGCGAGTTTCTTCCTGCATGTGTCCTCCTCTAATCAGTACCTATCTATTGTGGCACAGCCCGTCAGGAGCACCGTCCATGTCCCAGCCTTCTTCCCCCGCTTCTACCGCCCTACGCCGTTACGCCCTCACCGGCGGTATCGGCAGCGGCAAGAGCACCATCGCCTCCCTCTTCGTGGAGCAGGGCGCATTCCTGGTGGATGCGGACGCTATCTCCCGCTCCCTCATGGAGCCCGGCGAGGCGGTGCTCGCCCGTACGGTCGCGGAGTTCGGTGAGCATCTGCTCGATGAGGACGGCCGCCTCAACCGCCCCGCCCTGGCGCGTATCGTGTTCAATGATGAGCAGGCGCGTCTGCGTCTGAACGCGATTGTGCACCCGGCTATTCGTGAGCGTGCCGCGCAGCTGGTGGAGCAGGCGCAGTCCGAGCCCGGTTTTAGCGGCGTGGTGCTTGAGGACATTCCCCTGCTCGTGGAGACCGGCGACCCGTCCGCCTTTGAGGGGGTGGTCGTGGTGCGCACTCCGCTGGCGACTCGCCTGCAGCGCCTCGTATCTTCGCGCGGCATGAGTGAGGAGGATGCGCGCGCCCGCATCGCCGCGCAGGCAACCGACGAACAGCGCGAGGCGGTCGCAACCTGGATTATCGATAATGGCGGCTCGCTGGAGGAGACCGCCGAGCAGGTGCGCGCCGTGTGGGCGCAGATGATCGCCTCCTAAAACCTTCCCCGGCAACACCGGGCACACGCCCTGGATTCCCACGCCCCGGATTCCCACGCGCCCGCCCCAACACACCC
>CALGXU010000065.1 GCA_937935205.1 uncultured Rothia sp. | reverse complement strand
TGCCGCCGAGCAGGAAGGCCCCGTCCGTGGCGTGCTTTACACCCGCGGCGCTGTACCCCGTGTGCTCATCGTGCTTGATTCTTTCTCCCCGACGAGCCGTAACTCCCTGCTGGAGCCTCTCAAGTATCTTGAGAACGTGGGCGTGGCTCTGTGGGTTCCCGAGGACGCCTCGGAGTACCTCAACGGTCAGTATGCCACCGAGCGTTACAGCCGTGATGCCTGGACTAAACAGCAAGTGACGGGCAACCAGTTGCAGGAGCTACTGCCCGGTGTACGCGTGGTTCTTTCCCTGGGTCACTACCTGGCGCGTGGTGCGGCAGCCTACGAGTTCTCTCGCGCTATCGGCGCTGAGTACTGGGTGGTTCAGCACGGTCTGCTGGTACCTCAGGCACCGCCGCTACCGGTCGGATGCACCCTGCTGGCTTTCAGCGAAGCTGACGCAGAATTTTGGGTATCGGGTCGCCGCGACGTCACCACCCATGCGGTGGGTTCACAGCTGCTCTACCTTGCGGCGCAGAAGGTAGCCGGTGCTGAAACGCAGAAGCAGAACGACCTGGAACCGATCTTCCTGGGCCAGATGCACGGTGCGGAACTGCCGCGCGCATCCTTCGCGTACGCTTCCTACTCTTTCTTGAAGAAGTTCGGTGGAAGCTACCGCCCGCACCCGAGCGAGAAGGATAAGCTGTCGGTGCTGACCCACCAGCTGTGGGAGAAGGAAGGTATCCGCATTGACCGTTCCGGCACCCCGCTGAACGAGGTTCCGAACCCGGTGGTGTCCATCTTCTCTACCGGTGTTCTGGAGGCTGCAATCCGCGGAATCCCGGCGTGGGTATACCACCCGGCACCGCCGGCATGGCTGGTGGAATTCTGGGACCGCTACGGCATGAACCAGTGGGGTCAGGAACCGACCCCGGCACCGGTTCAGCCGAAGAAGGAACCGGCACAGCGTATCGCTGAACTAATGATTGAAACTTTGGAGGCATAATGCGTATTCTCTGCGTCATCCCCGTGCGCGGTGGATCAAAGGGCATTCCGCGTAAGAATCTGCGCACCATCGCGGGTAAGCCGCTGGTCGCATGGACCATCGAGCAGGCACTGGCTGCTAAGGAAGAAGTAGCCGGCGAGCACGAGCTGCGTGTTGTCGTCTCCACCGATGATGCTGAGCTGGCTGATATCGCCCGCGAGTACGGCGCGGAGGTGCCGTTTATGCGCCCGGCACACCTGGCTGAAGACACCACCGCAACCGAACCGGTCATCGAGCACGCTATCGAGTTTTACACCGAAAACGGTTGGGAACCCGAGGCAGTCATGCTACTGCAGGCAACCAGCCCCGTGCGTCTGCCCGGTACTCTGGCTCGTGCGGTCCACCAGTTCGCGGAGAACGGTAAGGACTCCATGGTCGGTGTGATTCCGATTGGTCCGTTCATCTGGACCTGGCACGCTGACGGTGAGCCCACCGCGGCGTTCGAGATTATGGCTCGCCCGCGCCGCCAGGAGCTGACCAAGGAAACCTTCCGCTACCGCGAGAACGGTTCGATGTACATCACCAAGACCCACGTGTACATGGACCACCACAACCGCCTGGCGGGCTACCCCGGCGGTACTATTGACTTGTTCATGCTGGACGAGGTCGAGGGCGTCGACATCGATGCACCGATTGACTTCTCCGTGGCAGAGCACCAGCTCACTCAGATCCTGGCCGAAGGCAAGTAACCTTCACCAGCGGCAGCACCTCGTCTGCCGCTCCCGGCTTGACCGGCACTCAGGCATTCAACTAAACACTCAAACGAAAAGGTCAAAATCGTGATTATTGAACGCAATATTGCCCCCTACGTGGTCTTCGCTGAAGACCCGATTCTCAACGCTCTGCAGAAGATTTCTGCTAACGGCCAGCGCATCATCTTCCTGGTGAACGAGTCCGGTATCCTGCGCGGTTCGCTCTCTGACGGCGACTTCCGTCGTTGGCTGATTGCTAACCCCACTGCGTCCCTGGAGACCAGCGCCCTGGACGCTGCAAACACCAACCCGCAGACCGCACCGGCTGACGCTGATCCCGAGGCTCTGCGCGCATACTTCGCGAAAGGCATCAACCACGTGCCGCTGACCGACGAGCGCGGTCACCTCGTGGCGCTGGCAATGGACGAGCAGGACATTCTGCGCATCGGTAAGCACACCATCAGCGAGGATTCCCCCTCCTTCATCATTGCTGAGATTGGTAACAACCACCAGGGTAGCGTTGACTTCGCTAAGGAACTGGTGGATTTGGCTGTTGAGTCTGGCGCGGACGCTGTAAAGTTCCAGCTGCGAGACATGGACGCTCTGTACCGCCAGCGCGGTGCGGCAACCGCAGGTGAGGACCTGGGCGTTCAGTACACCCTGGACCTGCTGTCCCGCTTCTCCCTGACTGTTGACCAGATGTACGAGGTCTTCGACCACGTCAAGCAGCACGACATGGACATCATGTGCACCCCCTGGGACGCACCCTCCGTTCAGGCGCTGGTTGACTACGGCATCCAGGGCATGAAGATTGCTTCTGCTGACCTGACCAACCACGAGCTGCTGCGCGACGTGGCTTCCCGCGGTCTGCCCATGCTGGTTTCCACCGGTATGAGCCGTGAAGAGGAAATCCGCGAGTCCGTGGCTCTGCTGCGTAACGCTGGCGCATCCTACGCTCTGCTGCAGTGCCAGTCCGCATACCCGGCACCCTTCAAGGACGTCAACCTGGCGTACATGGACCGCCTGGCTGAGATTGGTCAGTGCCTGGTCGGCTACTCCGGCCACGAGCGTGGCTACCACGTGCCGATCGCTGCGGTTGCTCGCGGCGCGAAGATCATTGAGAAGCACTTCACCACCGACAAGACCCTCGAGGGTAACGACCACACCGTCTCCCTGTTGCCTGAGGAATTCAAGGCAATGGTCCAGCAGATCCGTGAGGTTGAGGCCGCTATCGGTTCCGCTGCTCCTCGTGAGGTGTCCACCGGTGAGCTGATGAACCGCGTGAACCTGGCAAAGTCCCTGGTTGCTACCCGCCACATCGCTAAGGGCGAGGTCGTGACCGAGGCTGATGTTGCTGTGAAGTCCCCCGGCCGCGGTCTGCAGCCGAACTACCTGCCGCAGCTGCTGGGCCGCACCATGCAGCGCGACGTTGAAGAAGGCTCGTTCTTCTTCGAGGGTGACCTGAAGGATGACCTGGTGACCCGCCGCGACTTCAAGTTCGACCGTCCCTGGGGTCTGCCGGTTCGTTACCACGACTACAAGCCGCTGATTGAAGAGGCGAAGCCGGACTTCCTGGAGTTCCACTTCTCCTACAAGGACCTCGAGATTAACATCGACGATGTCTTTGACTCCAAGCTGGATATGGGCTTCACCACCCACCTGCCCGACCTGTTCGCAGGCGACTTCCTGGTGGACCTCGCGTCGAAGGATCCCGAGGTGTGGGAGCGCTCCATCGCTGAGGTTCAGCGCACCATTGACATTACCCGTGACCTGACCCGCTACTTCACCGTAGACGAGGACCCGGTCATGGTCGTGACCATGGGCGGCTTCACCAAGGATAAGCACATCCCCGCTGCTGCACGTGCTGAGAAGTACGAGCGTATCGGTGAGGCACTGAAGCGTCTGGACGCATCCGGCGTTCGCCTGGCGGCTCAGACTCTGCCCCCGTACCCCTGGCTGATGGGTGGTCAGCAGTACCACAACCTGTTCCTGGATCCGAAGGACACCGCAGAGTTCTCGCGTGCATTCGACACCGCACTCTGCCTGGACATCTCTCACACCATGCTGGCATGTAACTTCCTGAACATTCCGCTGTCGGAGGCTGTTGAGCAGTTGGCACCGCTGTCCATCCACCTGCACCTGGTGGACGGCACCGGTGTTGACGGTGAGGGCGTTCAGGTTGGTGAAGGCGATGTCGACTGGGCATCCCTGGGCAAGCAGCTGCGTGAGCTGGCACCGAAGGCATCCTTCATTCCCGAAATCTGGCAGGGCCACATCAACAACGGTGAGGGCTTCTTCACCGCACTGGACCGCCTCGAGAAGTGGCTGTAGAAAGTAGACACTCACTCATGAATTCAAACGGATTTCCCACTGCCCTGTGGGTCGTTCCGGTTCCCGATTTTGGTGGAGTAGCTCGGCACGTTGTCGATATGGCACGTGCCGGGCTCCCCGGCTTTAACCTGGTGGTTCTCGCACCCGAAGGTAAGCTCACGAGCCGCCTTGAGGAACTGGGCGTCACCGTCATCAAGGCTGAATTTGGCCCCGACTACGGTTTTAAGACTTCCTTTGTTTCTTTGCAGAAGGCTGTTGAGCAGCTCCGCCCGGATATTGTGCACAGCCACCTGGCGTATGCGGACGTTGTAGCGACCGCTGTGGTGAATGCTCTGCGTATCCGTAGCGTTATCAAGCGTGGCACCTGCGTGCCGAATCTTCTGACTACTGAGCACGGTATTGCCGGTAATGACTCGGTGTACCACGGTAGTTCCTGGCGTTCTAAGCTCATGGAGACCGTACACCGTGTGCGCCTGTGGGGTACCGATCAGGCGATTGCTGTTTCTCGTTCTACCGCTGATCAGATGCGTGCCAAGTGGGGCGCTCGTGGCGTAGAGCTGGTGTACAACGGCGTGGATATCCCCGAAGTGCACGCGGCTGTTGAGCAGCAGCGTGTACCTGCCGAGGGCGGTCCTCGTATTCTTTCGCTGTCTCGTCTGTCCCCTGAGAAGGGCATTGACGTGCTGCTGGACGCTTTCGCGCAGCTTCGTGCTGATTACCCGCAGGCTCATCTTGAGATTGCGGGCTCTGGCGATTTGGCATCCGAGTTGCAGGCTCAGGCTCAGCGCCTGAACCTGGGCGATTCGGTGACCTTCAGCGGCTTTGTTAACCCGATTGAGGCGATGGGCCGTAGTGACATGATTGTTCAGCTATCGGTGTGGGAGAACTGCTCTTACACTCTGCTGGATGCTAAGGCAGCCGGCCTGAAGACGGTCGCTACCGCTGTGGGCGGCAACCCGGAGATTCTGGGCGCCGACGAGCTGGTAGACCGTCAGAGCGCAACCCTGACTCAGGATGTTCTGCAGGCTATGCGCGCGCAGCTGCTGAAGGGCGAGTCTGAGCCTTTCACCTGGATTTCAAATGAGCAGATGGCTGCTCAGACAGTTGATATTTACGCACGTGTACTTCGAGGAGGCAGATGATGAGCCAGACTTCGCAGGTTTACGCGCACTTGAACGAGCCCGCTGAGAAACCGGAAGTTTCGCGTTTCTCTGAAGCTGTGTCTCGCGGTAACGATTACATCCGCCATCAGAGTAGCCAGATTCGAATGCCGGAGTTCATTATGGCATTCCTCTTGCTTTTTGGTAATGCCGTGCCTGGCATCGGTCTGCCCTTTAACCAGGTAGTCATTCTTGTTTTGGCAGCGTACGGTCTGACCCGTAAGCCGACCTTTGATGTCAGCCATTTTTCCGGTTTGCGCGCCATCATGTTCGTCGCGATGGGTTACTTGGCAATCGTTTCAATCAACGGTGTGCACTCTGAGGACGCCTCCGACTGGACTCGTCGTCTGATTCGTCTGGTTGCTGCGACAGTGTTGATTTGGACTATTGCTGCTGGGCGTCTGCATATCCGTTCTATTGTTCTTGGGTACTCATCTGCGATTCTTTTCAACGCGGTAGCTTACTTTGCTGGTTTTGCTCCAGTGACGGGATACTACGGTTACCTGACTGGTTGGCTGGGTGATAAGAACTTCTCGGGTCTGGTATATTGCCTCTTTGGTTTGCTGATTCTGAGCTTTGCCCGTAACAAGATTGAAGTTATCGGGGCTATTGTTGTTTTCTCCGGTCTGCTATGGGCTACGGGTTCTCGTACCTCTATTGCGGCGTACGCGGCGGGTCTGATTTGGATTGTTGTAGCCCATAAGTTGAAGACCTTTGGTCGTATAGCCTTGGGTGTGGCTCTGTACTGGCTGATTGATATGCTAACCAGTGACTATTCGCGTGCTGGCGTGTTCGCGGATCGTTCGGGTACGGATGCGCTCCGCGCTTTGATCGACAACGCTTCTGAGATCAAGGTTCAAGCAACCGGCTTCTTCGGGCAGGGCCTGGGCGAAGCATATGTCTATCTGACACATACTGGTTCGAAGACCTGGTTCCTCCATAACTCGTACTGGTCTGCTCTGATTGAGGGCGGCTGGCCGTGGATGATCCTGGTTGTCACCATCACGCTGCTCTTTATCGTGAATGTGTTTAGCGGTCAGAAGACCCTGCCCGCGAAGTTCTACGTTGTGCAGGGTACGGGCGTTGCCATCATGATTTGTGCGTCCCGTCTGGGTGAGGTGTTCTACACCTGGCCGTGGGCTATTGTGTGTGGTTTGGCTCTGCGCGTGTTGTTGATTGAACGCGAACAGCGTCTGGGTACCGGCCATGATGAGGCGAGTATCGAAGGCTTCGATGAGCGAATTGAGATTCGTGAAGTGGAAGAGAAGTTCCAGAACGCTACGCCGGTGTGGAAGGAAGAAAATGTCTAAGACTAATCGATCTCCTGAAGTTAGCGTCATTATTTGTGCACTGAATGCTGCATCGTCTCTTCCTCGCCAGCTCAAAGCCCTGGAGAACCAGGAAACTGATCTTCCGTACGAAGTGATTCTGGTAGACAACGGTTCGGAGGATGACACCCGCGACGTTATGGAAGCGTGGGCTCAGGAACCCCGAGAGAATAAGTTCACGGTCAAAGTCGTGGACGCCTCGGCAACTCCGGGTATTCCCGCGGCCCGTAATGTTGGCGCACGCGCCGCATCCGGCAGGGTCTTGGCATTCTGTGATGCTGATGATGAAGTATCTCCTCAGTGGGTTCAGGCGTTTTCAAACGTGCAGGATAAGGAACTAGCAGGCGGCTGGATTCGTGCCTACGAATCTGACGGGTCCCCGCGTCCGGATGCTTTTGGCAAGGGCCTCATCGCTACGCCCTATTTGCCTCATGTCGGCAACTGTAACTGTGCTATTACGCGTAAGCGCTTTTTTGAGATTGGCGGCTATGATGAGTCTCTTCCTCGATATGGTTACGAGGACGTGGACATCTCTTGGCGTCACCAGGAAGCAGACGGCGTAATGCGTTTTATCCCTGAAGCTGAAATCCGGTTTACTCTTTCTGAAGGTAAGAGCTCTATTCGCAAGAAGTATGAGCTGGGTGTGGGACGCGTGTTGATGGCTCGTCGTTTCCCCAAGTATGATTCTGCAACGTATTCGTTGAAGTCTACTGTGACTGGTAGCCTTCAGCAATTGCTGAATATTCTGCGTCAGGCTGTGACCCAACGTAAAGTTGCTCGTCGTGATGTTGCCAACTGGGTTGCTTCGTTGGGACGTATCCGCGGAAGTATCAAATATTCCGGCAAGAATTATGTACCCGCCCGTAAGCTGGTAAAGGAGTAGAAGGATGGAGAAAGAACTCTACATCGCTACCAATAACGGTGACATAGGCGGCGGCGAGGTCATGCTTCTGAACATCGCCCGTGCAGCCCGCAGCCTTGGCTACAAGGTCACTATTGTGGGCCCTTCCGAGCCGAAGCAGCTTGTAGAAGCCGCTGCGGATGAGGGGTTCCCCCGCATTGTCTTGCCGGCTAAGAACCGCGCACAGTACATGGTGGCTCTGCGTAGCTGGCATGCCCGCCATAAGGATGTTCTGCTGTGGTGTAACGGTCTGGTTCCTGCAGCGGCAACGGGTGGTCGTAAGAACCGCATCGTGCACTTGCACCAGTTGCCGACCGGTGTGAATGCTAAGCTCGTACCCTTTGCCCGCCATAAGGCGTCTGTCACCCTGGTCCCGAGCCGCTATGTGGCTCGCGCCTGCCCCGGCAGCGAGCTGTTTGCGAACTGGGTCAACGGCGTATCCACCGAGCTGGATCACCGCGTGGGGGAGCGCCGACTCCGCGTCGGTTACCTGGGACGTTTGACCCCGTCTAAGGGCATTGCAACCCTGTGTCAGGCGATGAGCTCCTTGAACTCTAACGGTATTGAATATGACCTGGTGATTGGCGGCGAGCCTGTCTTCGCATCTGATGAAGAGCGCGCTGAGGTTGAGGACGCGCTAGCCCGTGTTGCTACGTTCAGTACTCGTTTGGGCTGGACTACCCCGGATCGTCTTTTCGGTGATATCGACATGCTCGTTGTGCCTTCGATTGCCCCCGAGTCCTTTGGCCTGGTGGTCGCTGAAGCGATGAGCGCACGCGTCCCTGTAATCGTCAGTGATGCTGGTGCGCTATCGGAGGTGCTGGGCGGCGCATCGTATCCGTACGTTGTGCCTGCTGACCAGCCGGTAGCTCTTGCACAGGCTATTAAGAGCCTGGGTACTGAACTTCGAGAAGATACGGAAGCACTGGCAGAGCGAACCTCCGAGCTGTTCTGGCGTTGGCAGGAGAACTACTCGCCTGAAGCAGGTAAGGTCCGTGTCGGCGAGATTCTGGAACGTTTTATCCGCTAAGGTGCTTCTAAATCTATAGATCATTCCTAACGGATATCCTCTCACTCAAACCCCGAAGGAAAATTATGACGACTACCCACCGTTACAAGGCTGCGGTTATTATTCCCTCTCGCGGTGGTGCAGATATTCTGCACTACCCGCTGGATGCACTTGCTGCCCAGACTGAGAAGGACTTCCAGGTTATTGTGGTCCTCGACGGCGATATTGATAACAGCGAAGCTGTGCTTGACCGCTACATTGCAGAAGGCAAGCTGAACCTGACCAAGATCGTTTTCGAGGAGAACCGCGGTCGTGTGGCAGCGCTGAACGCTGGCCACCGTGCCGCTGATGCGGATATTCTTATCCGTTGCGATGATGATCTCGAGCCTGCTGCGGACTATGTTGAGGCGCAGATTCGTCTGCACCGTGATTATGACGGTGTGATTGGCACCTTGAAGAACGTGTACCCGGACACTCCCTATTCTCGTGTGTACGGTAACTTCCGCGATGCCCGATTCAAAGAAGGCGCCCTCAGCGTAGCTGAAGAAGGTCGTTGGCTGTACTGGAATGGTAACTCTTCTATCTCTGCGGAGTACTTTGACCGTACTGGCGGATACGACCCCGCGTACCGTCTCTACGGGTGGGAAGATGTAGACATGGGCAAAATGGTCTATGATGCCGGTGGCCGCATCATCATTTCTGATGAAGTTGAGGTCAAGCACTATGCTGAGGCTACCACTACTGCTGTGCGTGCCCTGCGTGCTCTGCACTCGGGCTCTGCCCGCACCATCTTCGTGCGTAAGCATGGTGAAGAAGCACACCCCGCCCCGAACCCGACGGGCGCGTGGGGTTTGCTGGTCAAGACCCTCGCTCGTTTCACCACCGAGAAGACCATTAAGGCTCTCGGCGATGCGAGCGATAAGATTCTGCTGAAGTTGCCCGCTAAGGCGGCTGAGAAGCTCGTGGCACTGCAGGTTGAGGCTGCATCCTACGCCGGTATTCACTATCCTGAGCGGGCTCAGAAAGTTTTCTAGGAGGAAAAGGAAATGTCACTCACTCAGCTCTTGTCCTCCGCTCCGTTTACCGGGCCGAAGAACCCTGACGCGGTGCTTGCTGATATTCCGAAGAGCCTCAAGAAGCTTGCCCGTCTGGCACGCCGTTACGTGCCGCTGGTCAAGCCTGAGGCTACTGAAGAGCTTGCGATTGCCCACGACTACCTGACTCAGCGTGGTGGTGCGGAGCGTGTCGTTCTGGCGATGCACCGTGCGTTCCCTGACGCACCGATTTACACGACTCTGTACGACCCGGAGGGTACCTTCCCGGAGTTCAAGGACGCGAAGATTATCACGAGTCCTTTGAACAAGATTGGTTACCTGCGTCGTAACCACCGCATGGCTCTGCCGATTCTGCCGTTTGCTTCTTCTTTCTTGAAGGTGCCGGCTGAACGCGCTGTTGTATCGACGACCGGTTGGGCGCACGGCTTCAACTTCGCTGGCCGTAAGTTCATTTACTGCCACTCGCCGGCGCGATGGCTGTACCTGAGCGACCAGTACCTGGGCGAGAAGAGTACCGGCCCCGTGCCGCTGCTACTGAAGACCCTGCGTCCTGCACTGATGCTGTGGGATCACTGGGCGGCTCACCGTTCGGCGGTGTACGTAGCGAATGCGAGCGTGATTAAGAAGCGCATCGAGAACGTCTACGGCAAGAAGGACGTTCCGATTTTCTTCCCGCCGCACTCGGTAGACGCCACCGCACCGGTTGAGCCTATTCCGGGTCTAGAAGAGTTCACAGAATCGGACGATTACTTCCTGATTGTTTCGCGTCTGCTGCCCTACAAGAATGTTGATAAGGCTGTTGAGGCGTGTAATGAGTTGGGTAAGAAGCTGCTGGTGATTGGTCGCGGCCCGGAGAAGGAACACCTGGAGGCCCTTGCTGGCCCGACTGTTCGTATTGCTTCGGGTGTCTCGGATGCGCAGCTTCGTTACGCGTACCGTCACTGCTTGGCGCTGCTGGCTATCTCTTATGAGGACTTCGGTATTACCCCGCTGGAGGCAGGTGCTAGCGGTAAGGCCGTGATTGCCTACCGTGCGGGCGGCTTCCTGGATACCATTCAGGAAGGCAAGACCGGTATGTTCATCAACCAGCCGACCGTGGAGCAGCTGGTGGAGGCCCTCAAGGCGTTCAACCCTGATGACTGGGATGCTGATTATATCCGTGAGCACGTTGATGGTTTCTCGGAGGCTCGTTTCATTAGCCGTCTGAAGATGTACGTGCAGGCTCTGCCCGAAGACTAAAAGAGCTAGACAACTCATAGAAGAAGGCGGGGTGGTAGAACTATAAAGTTTCTACCGCCCCGCCTTCTTTGTGTCTTCTGAGAGCCTTAGCGGGCCTCTAGGAGTCCCTTGGAGAGCAGTTCGGGAATAAAACCCTCAATCTGCGGCCCCATAGTCTCTATGGGCTGTTCATACATTTCGCAGAGCACCTCAATAGCGTCCTGCAGAGACATCGGGTCTTCAAAAATACTCCAAATAATGGAGGCTGAATCCTGAAGAACAGACAGCTCACCGTTGGCAAGATTCGCAAGATACGTTGCCGTGGGGGAGTACTTAGCAAACTCTTCAGAATGAACGTACGCGATATTCTCGGGGATACCGTAGACGGTCTGACGGGAATCTACCGGGTTGCTCATTTTTTCACCTTGATTCCGAAACGCTCAAAGAACTTGGCACGTATCTCTGCCTTAGTGGGAGTACGTCCCAGCTGCATCGCCAAATGGTCCTTATTCACAAAGAAAATATTTTTGAGGGTGCGCAGCTTATCGTGCAGGGTAGTCGCCGACTGCAAGCGCCCAATCCACTGAATATAGTGGGGCACATCCTGGGAGACCGACAGCCACAGCAGGTAGTCGCGGTCGCCACGGTACTGCTCCAGACCACCCATAGCCGCGCTATATGCCAGGGAGGAGTCAAGCTCCTCCGCACGGGCTCGCAGGCGCTGCCAATCGCTGTACGAGAGCAGAGAGACCAGGTAGTTAATATCTGCGCTGTAACGGGAGGCAGCGCGAGCGCGGTGAAGCACCACGAGAAGACGCGCATCCAGATCACTGGGGACAGTGCAGGGACGGTGAGCAATCATACGGGTCTTGCGTGCCGCCCAGATGCGGTCGAAAGCCTTCTCGTAGTCGCTGTGGCGCCCCAGACCGGGGAAGAAACGATGAATATCGGTCAGGCCCCATGAAGCGTGGTAGAGCGTCATCGCGTGCTCGAACACGGAACCTGTTTCGAAGTGGGCTTGGATACGCCATCCATCTGCCAGAAGGATCTCTACAAAGCGGTCCACGTGAGAGGGACGGACGAGTAGGTCAGCGTCGGAGCTGTACCTACCCTTGCGGTAAATTTCCTGGGAGAAAGCGTAGCCTTTGACATGCAGAATATCGATGGAGTGCATGTCGGCAATCCGCTGGAAGTAGGCGTGCGCAAGCCGAATCCGTGCCGCGAGCGGAGTAGTCTGCGGCTCCGGGGTATTGGGTGAGTGAGTGGTCACAATAGCCTTTCGGTGCACATGTATACCAGATAAGTATAAGGCGGGACGGGCAGAAAATACTGCCCATCCCGCCCTATGTTGCTCCCTATGATTTAGGGCGCTTATTACGTTATTACTTCTTGGTCGAGGACTTCTTCGACGACTTCTTGTCGCCTTCCTTTCCGTAACCGTAGTAGGTTGCATAACCAACGTAGGCGCTTGCGTAACCGAAGCCGTAGTAGGAGTTACCCAGGCCCTTACGGGGTGCACGGTTCAGAACCATACCGAGGAGTTTCGCGTTGACCTTCTTCAGGATGCTTGCAGCCTCAGTCATCTGTTCACGGTGGCTTCGGCCGATAGAACCAACGAGAATTACGCCATCCACGGAGTGGGAGAGCAGCGAAGCGTCGGTCACGGGCAGCAACGGCGGAACGTCGACGACCACGATGAACTCTTCGGAGAGCTCGTTGATCAGCTGGCGCATCTTATCCGATCCCAGAAGTTCGGAGGGGTTCGGGGGGATACGACCTGCGGGCAGGACGAAGAGGTTCGAATCGCCCAGCTGGTGGACAGCGTTAGCGATCTCGACCTGGCCGGCCAGAACCTGGGTCAGACCGACCTTAGCGTCCAGCTTCAGCTTCTTAGCCACGGTCGGGCGGCGGAGGTCGGCGTCAATGAGGATGACGGGCGAACCCGCGTCAGCCATTGCGCGAGCCAGCGACAGCGACACGGTCGACTTACCTTCACCGGGTACTGCAGAGGTGACGATGAACGAACGCGGGGGAGTGTCAACGTTCACGAAGCGCAGGTTGGTGCGCAGCTGACGGATAGACTCCTGCGCGATGTGGTCGTCGGTGTTGCCGTTAACGATGTTGTCTTCGTTCAGGTCGTCACTGACGGGCAGAACGCCCAGGATGCTTGCGCCGGTTGCCTTGGTAGCGTCGTCACGAGTACGGATGCGCTGATCCAGTGCGCGGCGCAGGAAGATCGCCAGGTACACCAGACCAAGGCCAGCAACAGCACCGATGAGCACGTTCTGCTGGTAATTCGGAGCTACCAGCGGGGGGTTCACGCTTGCGTTGTTCAGCGGAATCACACGAACGGTGTTGTTGGTGGTCGGAGATGCGGCGGTGTTTTCGCCGTTCACCAGTGCCTGAGCGTTACCGGGGTTCTGCTCAATTTCCTTGATGTAGTCGGCGGTAGCCTGCAGTGCACCGTTAGCGAGCAACTGTGCGTTCTTCGGGGAAGAAGCCTGTGCGCTCACGGTAATCAGTGCAGCGTTATCACCAGCGGTTGCGGTGAGGCTCGCGCGAATCTGACCGGTGCTCAGGGACAGCTCGGGGTTGTTCTGCTTAATCTTCTGTGCCACGGCCTCAGAGGAGACGATGGCAGCGTAGGAGCGCGCGCGCTCCTTAGCGGCCGAAGAACCCGAGAGAACATCCACCGTACCGGACTCGCCCACGGTCACGTAGCCCGAGGACGAAGCAGCGTAGACTTTCGGCTGAAGAGAGGCATAGCCGAAGCCCGCTGCGGCACCGACAACGATGCCAATGATCAGCAGCCAGAGGTTAGCCCTCGTGGTGCGGAAAAATTCCAAAATGGTCATGGTAGTGAGAATACTCCAGAAAGTTTGAGTTAGTGTACCTGCAACGTGGAGTGTTGTTGCAGGCGGTGAAGGGATACGAAGATCCCCCGGTGTTTATTAGCGGAGCAATCCGAGCAGGTAGCTACCGTAACCGCTCTTGACGAGGGGGGTAGCGATGTCGCGCAACTGCTCATCGGAGAGCCAACCGTGGCGCCACGCAATTTCCTCCGGGCAACCAACTGACAGGCCCTGACGGCTCTGAACAGTGCGGATGAAGTTAGTGGCATCAGCGAGTGAATCAAAGGTTCCGGTGTCGAGCCATGCGGTACCGCGAGGCAGAACCTCAACCTTCAGTTTACCCTGTTCCAGGTAGACGCGGTTGAGGTCAGTGATTTCCAACTCACCGCGCGGGGAAGGCTTAATCTGGCGTGCATACTCGACGACCTTCGAATCGTAGAAGTACAGACCCGGAATAGCGTAGTCGCTCTTGGGGTTTTCAGGCTTCTCCTCAATGGACAGTGCGTTGAAGTTCTCGTCGAATTCCACCACACCGTAGGCGCGAGGGTCAGCAACCTGGTAAGCGAAGACGGTCGCGCCGTCCTTCTGCTCGTAGGTGGCAAGCTGAGTACCCAGGCCGGGGCCGTAGAAGATGTTGTCACCGAGCACGAGCGCTACAGGGTCATTACCAATAAAGTCGGCGCCCAGAATAAATGCCTGTGCCAGGCCATCCGGAGAAGGCTGCACCTTGTATTCGAGATTAATACCAAAACGGGAACCGTCACCGAGCAGTCGCTGGAACTGCTCCTGGTCGGCAGGAGTGGTAATAATCAAAATATCGCGGATACCCGCCAGCATGAGAGTGGACAGCGGGTAGTAAATCATCGGCTTGTCATAGACCGGAGTGAGCTGCTTGCTAATACCCTGAGTGATAGGGTGCAAACGGCTTCCGGTACCGCCGGCAAGAATAATTCCCTTCATAACTTCTTATTGTGTCATGTTTATCTCTTTGTTGAGGCATAAAAATCACTGTTTAGCCAGGTAAAATCTACCGTATGGCTCACATTCTTGTTACCGGCGGTGCCGGTTTTATTGGTTCGAACTTTGTTCACCACCTCATCGATAACACTGATCACACTATTACTGTGCTGGATAAGATGACCTACGCCGCAAACGCTGCGTCTTTGGAAGGTCTTCCTGAATCCCGCTTCAAGCTCGTCGTAGGCGACATTGCCGACCGCGAGCTGGCTGACGAACTGGTCGGCAAGGCAGATGCTGTTGTCCACTACGCTGCGGAATCGCACAACGACAACTCCCTGTCCAACCCCGAACCGTTCATCCACACTAACCTCATCGGTACTTTCAGCCTCCTGGAAGCAGTCCGTAAGCACGGCACCCGCTACCACCACATCTCCACCGACGAGGTCTTCGGCGACCTCGAGCTGGACGATCCGGCAAAGTTTACCGAAACCACCCCCTACAACCCCTCCTCCCCTTACTCCTCCACTAAGGCAGGTTCCGACCTGCTCGTGCGTGCATGGGTCCGCTCCTTCGGTATTGAAGCAACCATCTCTAACTGCTCCAACAACTACGGCCCCTACCAGCACATCGAGAAGTTTATTCCTCGCCAGATTACTAACATCCTCTCGGGCCTGACCCCGAAGCTGTACGGCGAGGGCCTGAACGTTCGTGACTGGATTCACGCATCCGACCACTCCTCGGCCGTGCTGCGCATCCTGGAGCAGGGTAAGATCGGCGAAACCTACCTCATCGGTGCGGACGGCGAAGAGAACAACATCACCGTTCTGCGCACCATCCTGCGCCTGATGGGCAAGGACGAGAACGACTTCGAGCACGTGGTTGACCGCCCCGGTCACGACCTGCGCTACGCAATCGACGGTAGCCGTCTGCGTGCAGAGCTCGGCTGGGAGCCGAAGTTCACCGACTTCGAGTCCGGTCTTGCCGACACCATTAAGTGGTACACCGACAACCGCGGCTGGTGGGAGCCCCTGAAGGCTGAGGTTGAGGCGAAGTACGCAAAGGCTGGCCAGTAATGACCAAGGAATTGAAGGTTACTGAAACCGAGATTCCCGGCCTGCTCATCATTGACCTGCCGGTTCACGGCGATAACCGCGGCTGGTTCAAGGAAAACTGGCAGCGCGAGAAGATGGTCGCAGCCGGTCTGCCCGACTTCAACCCGGTGCAGAACAACATCTCGTTCAACGCTTCGGTAGGTACCACTCGCGGTATCCACGCCGAGCCGTGGGATAAGTACGTTTCTGTTGCGACCGGTCGTATCTTCGGCGCGTGGGTTGACCTGCGTGCCGGCGAGTCCTTCGGCAAGGTCGTCACCGTGGAGCTGGGTCCGGACACCGCAATTTTCGTGCCCCGCGGCGTGGGTAACTCCTTCCAGACCCTGGAAGAGAACACCGCCTACACCTACCTGGTGAACGACCACTGGTCGGCGGATGCAGTATCCGGCTACAGCTTCCTGAACCTTGCTGATGAGACCGTCGCAATCGACTGGCCCATCGACCTGGCGAAGGCAGAGCTCTCCGAGAAGGACCGTAACCACCCGCGTCTGAACGAGATCAAGCCCCTGGAAGCCGACCCGATCCTGATTATTGGCGCGGGCGGTCAGCTCGGCACCGAGCTGGTTCGCCAGCTGACCGAGCAGAACGTGCCCTTCCTGGCCGTCGACCGCGACCGCCTGGACCTGGGCAAGCCCGAACAGTGGCGCGACGCCTTCCGCTGGCGCTCCTTCTGCGCGGTCATCAACGCTGCAGCGTACACCGCAGTGGATCAGGCAGAAACCCCCGAGGGTCGCCGCGAGGCCTGGGCAGCTAACGCCCTGGGTGTGAGCGCTCTTGCCTCCATCTGTGAAGAAGCTAACCTGCCGCTGGTTCACGTATCCACCGACTACGTCTTTGACGGTTCCCTGCCCCTGGGCGAGGAATACCCGGAGGATTACCCCCTGGCACCGCTGAGCGTCTACGGCGCGTCCAAGGCTGCCGGTGAGGTTGCCGCCGCCGCATGGCGTAAGCACTACACCCTGCGCACCAGCTGGGTTGTTGGCGCCGGCAAGAACTTTGTGGGCACCATGGCATCGCTGGCTGAGCGCGGTATTGACCCGTCCGTGGTCGCCGATCAGTGGGGCCGCCCGACCTTCACCCAGGACCTGGCAGCAGCTGCCCTGCATCTGCTCTTCTCCGGCGCTGAATACGGCACCTACAACGTGTCGAACACCGGTGAAGTCATCAACTGGGCACAGTTCGCTCGTGCAGTGTACGAGGGTGCCGGCCACGATCCGGCACGAGTCAGCGACACCACCACCGAGGAATACTTCGCCAACGCTGAGCTCTTCGCTCACCGTCCGACGAACTCGGCGATGGACCTGTCCAAGTTGATTGCTACAGGCTTCACCCCCCGCGATCACCGCGAGGCGCTCGCCGCCTACCTGGCAGAAATGAGCTCCTAATCCTCTAAGGAATTGGCTCTATATCTGCTGACAACAGCATAAAAGGCGTGAAAAGCGCCATATCACAGGTTCCCGGCCCTTGAAGAAGAGCCGGGAACCTGTACAATATTGTCTTGGCCAAGGCGAGGGCCACCGCAAACGCGGTGAGCCGTTATCGACGAGGTGGCGTACGGATTCTTCATCCGCGCCGTTTCTCTTGGCGCGTTATGTACAGACTACAGAAATGGAGATTCCCATGGCTGAATTCAAGATTGTTGCAGAGCCCCGCGTTGACTTCGGTAAGGGCTACGCACGCCGCGCACGCGTTGCAGGCAAGATCCCCGCTGTCGTTTACGGCAACGGCGCAGAGCCCAAGCACCTGATTCTGCCCGGTCACGAGACCACCCTGGCAGTTCGTAACGCAGACGCAGTGCTGGTTATCGAGGTTGAGGGTGAGACCATCAAGGCTCGCGTTCAGGACATCCAGCGCCACCCCATCCGCCCCGAACTGCAGCACATCGACCTGGTGTTCGTTGCGTAAGTAGCGGATTTCAACGCTTATAGACCGGCATAAGCCGGGCTGGGAACGGCCCGCATCCTCATACGGGGTGCGGGCCGTTTGCATACCCCGCAGACAAGAAGCGGGAGCAGTCCCTTAGAACTTAGAAAGGTACACGAAGAGATGTCTGATACCTGGCTCATCGTGGGTCTAGGAAACCCCGGCCCCAACTACGCTAAAACCCGCCACAATATTGGTCAGATGGTTCTGGACGAGCTCGCCAAGGAAGTTGGCGGCAGCTTCAAGAAGCACTCCAAGGCCTCCGCGGTTGTGGTGGAGGGGCGCCTCGGTTTTGGCGGTCCCAAGGTTGTGCTCATGAAGTCCCTCGGCTACATGAACACCTCGGGCGGCCCGGTTAGCGCCATCGCCAAGTTCTACGGCATCGACCCCGACCACATCATCGTTGTGCACGATGAACTCGATATCCCCTTCGACACCATTAAGCTCAAGATCGGTGGGGGAGAGGGCGGCCATAACGGTCTGCGCGATATCACCAAAGCGCTGGGCACCAAGGACTACTACCGTGTGCGCACCGGCATCGGTCGACCTCCCGGACGCATGGATACTGCAGATTTCGTGCTCAAGCCCTTCAGCAGTACCGAAGCGAAGGACCTACCCTTCCTCATCTCGAACGCAGCGGATGCAACCATGATGCTCGTGAAGGAAGGCCTGCTGGCAACCCAGCAGCGCTACCATGGCGCAGGTTCCTAGCCGTATAACCCGTGCCGGGTAAACACTGAACTGGGGCAACACTGAACTGGGACAACGCATGATATAGGCCGATGTGTGAACTAGGCTCTACCTAACTATGCAAGAGCCCGGTGAGGGAATAAGCTAGAAAAGAATGACGTTATACGCTCCACGACGGGAAAATACCCGACCCGTGGAGCGTATGAGCGAGAGAAGAAGGTACCCGTGGCTGAATACTCCACCCCCGCCAACACCCCGCTGAGCGACGACATCGTACGCCAGCTTCGCCAGGACTTCCCGATCCTCAACACTGAGGTCAACGGGCATCCCTTGGTCTACCTGGATTCGGGGGCGACCAGCCAGAAACCCCTACAGGTTCTCGACGCAGAACGTGACTTCTACCTGCACGCTAACTCCGCCGTACACCGCGGCGCCCACACCCTCGCAGTCGAAGCAACCGACCTGTTTGAGGATGCGCGCACCACCGTCGCGAACTTCGTCGGTGCCACTGACGAAGAAATCGTGTGGACCTCAAACGCAACTGAGGCGCTGAACCTGGTTGCCTACTCCATCGGCAACGCCTCCCAGGGCATCGGCGGTCCCGCCGCTGAGCGTTTTGCGCTGAAGCCCGGCGATGAAATCGTCACCACGGAGATTGAGCACCACGCGAACCTCATTCCCTGGCAGATTCTTGCTCAGCGTACTGGCGCGACTCTGCGCCACATCCCCTCCACCGAGGACGGCCAGCTCGACTACGCGGCAGCCGAGGGCATCATCAACGAGAAGACCCGCATCGTGGCGTTCACCCACGTCTCGAACGTGACCGGCGCGATTACCGATGTGCCCCGCATGGTCGCCATGGCGCGCAAGCACGGCGCGCTCGTCGTGCTGGACGCCTGCCAGTCCGTACCGCACATGCCCGTAGATTTCCACGCCCTGGACGTCGACTTCGCGGCGTTCTCCGGCCACAAGATGCTGGCACCCACCGGTATCGGCGCCCTTTACGGTCGTGCCGAACTGCTCGAAGCTCTGCCGCCCTTCCTGACCGGTGGCTCCATGATTACCCGCGTGGGTCTGCAGGACGCCGAGTACATGCCCGCCCCCATCAAGTTTGAGGCGGGTACCCAGCGCGTCTCGCAGGCAGTCGCTTTCGCCGCTGCTGTGCGCTACCTGCAGCACCTGGGCCTGGAGAACGTTGAGGCCTGGGAACACGAACTGGGCGCCCGCCTGGTCGAAGGCGTTCAGAAGATTGAGGGCGTGCGCCTGCTCGGCCCCACCGACCCCTCCAAGCGTGCCGGCCTGGTTGCTCTCGCCATCGAGGGTGTGCACCCGCACGACGTGGGCCAGCTGCTCGATACCCAGGGCATCGCCGTGCGTGTGGGCCACCACTGCGCCCAGCCGCTGCACCGGTGCGCCGGTGTGACCGCCTCGACCCGCGCCTCCACCTACATCTACAACACCACCGAAGATGTGGATGCTTTCCTGAAGGCACTCGCCGAGGTACGCCCCTACTTCGGCTTCTAAAAGCAGACGCGTTAGAAGCTAACGCCCCAATTTTTCAGACATACCAACTGACGGAAGAAGATCACCGTGTCTCTTGAATCCCTGTACCAGGAAATTATTCTGGAGCATTCTAAGCAACGCAGCGGCGAGCACCTCGTAGAGGTACCCGCCGGCCACGCAAGTGCCGATAACCACCAGTACAACCCCACCTGCGGCGACGAAATCAACCTGCGCGTGGTGCTCTCTGACGAGCTGAAGGA
>CALGXU010000064.1 GCA_937935205.1 uncultured Rothia sp. | reverse complement strand
AGCTGGGTGCGGTGCGAAGCGTAACCGGTATCGATTCCATCCCAGTAGGGGGACGAGCACGAAAGCGCCAGCAGGTGCGGGCCGTAGTTGGTCAGCGCGTCAATGAGCGGCAGCACCTTATCGCGGGAGTCAACGCCCACGTGCACGTGCACACCGTAAATGACCATGTGACGGCCCCAATACTGGGCGCGTTCGACCACACGCTGGTAGCGTTCCTTCGCCACGACCGGCTGGTCAGCCCAGTGGGAGAAGGGGTGAGTGCCGGCGGGGTAGAACTCAATGCCGAGCTCATCGGTAATTTCACGGATGATGTCGGTGAGCTCCTGCAGCTGACGGCACGCCTCAGCGACGGTGCGGCAGATGCCGGTCACCACCTCGATGGTGTTCTCCAGGAATTCGCCGGTCACGTGCGCCCGGTCGGAGGCGGGTTCAAGCAGTTCGGGGCGGCGCTCGCGCAGGGTGGACAGCACCTCGCTGGCACGCTGGGTCAGTTCGCCGCTTTCACGGTCGATAAGTGCAATCTCCCATTCCACGCCGAGAGTGGACTGCGGGGAGGAAGCAAAGTCGATCATATGGCCTTTCCTGCGTCTGGAAATAGGGTCGTGCATGGTGCCGACTATGGAAGTTCTTATCGGTGGGCTCTGCCCGGCTGTGCGCTAGCCGGTGGGAGCCGGCTCCTTGGGGGAGTGCCTCTACTGGGTAGCGTAATCTTTATCAGGCACAGTGTCTTTATCCGGCACCGTATCTAGTGTACGGTCTTGCGGTGCCCGGTGCCCTGTCGAGTGCAGAATCCGGAACGGGAAACGTCACGAATCGTCATGAACGGTAACCCGTCCTCGGGGCTGGGTAGCCCGGGTTGAGTAGTTAAGGCTGGGTAATTAGGGCAGGCGAGGTTAGAGCGGGCGCACATGCCAGCCGACGCGGCGTGAATCCCTACCCGAGCCGATGCGGGTAAAGACCAGCGTTGCCGGACGGTACGAGGACTCCTGTGCCCCCTCCAGTGCGCCCTCCTGCGCACCTGAAGAAGAATTAGCGTTCTTTTTCTGTTTCTTCTTGGATGGCTTAGAACCCGCAGAACCCAGCAGACGCGCACGCAATTGCTCCGGAACAATATCCACGCCACGCTTCTTAATCGTCAGCACCGTAAAGCCCTGCTCACGCACCCAACGCTTCAGCTGCTTCTCCTGCAGGGGAATCTCCTCCAACACCTCGTAGCAGGCAATCAGCGGATGCTCCACCGGCTCGGCAGAACACAGGTACGCCAGGTGCTCATCCAGCAGATGCGCGCCAATACTCTGCGCAAATTCAGCGACCAGATGCGAACGCACAATCGCCGGGGCAGGCTCCAACAGGTAATCACCGGGCTGCGGTAGGGACACCGGAACGTCAACGCTCTGCTCTGCCTCTTCCGCCGTCAAGGGGCTACGGAAGCTGACCGCCTCATAGGGCGGTAGCAGGGCGCTGGTTTCGGCGGAGACTCTGCTGGGGCCTTCGTCGGGGTCGGCTTCTTCGGCAGCCAGCTCACACGCAGAAGTTTCACGCACGGAGGTTGCCGTGCGAGCCACCCCCTCCTGAGCCAGCGCGTTAAACCAGAGCACCAACTCGGCGAGGGAACCCTCCGACTGGATCCACTCCGCCTCAACGCGCGGGGCGGGGTTCGCATCCGAGGCAATATCTTCGGGCGAGGGGATGCCCTCATGCGGAAAACCGGGACCCAACTTCACGCCCATCGGCACACCCGTACGAGCCAGGTTCAGCACGAACGAGAACGGGGGAGAGAACGCCTCCGGGTCAAAAAGGCGCTCCGTCTGAGCCTTCTTCGCACCGCGCAACTCGCGGCGCGCCGGGTCCATCCACACAATGCCCACCGGCTCACCGGTAGCATCCAGAAGCTCACCGTGCACGTAATCGGTCACATCCCCCGAATACACGCGTGCCTGCGGGCAAAACTCAAGGTTTTTTGCCGCAAAAGATGCCGTCAGCGGATCCAACTCCACCGCAACCACGGCACCGCGCTCTGCCGCATACACGGCAGAATCCGAGGCGATACCGCAACCCAAATCAGCCACCGTGCCGGCAACCGGGCGCAGACGCTGCGCGCGATAATGCGCAATAACCGGGCGGGTCGCCTGCTCCGCCGCCTCCTGAGTGAGCATGAGGGTGCGGGCGCGCTCGCCGAACTTGGCGCGCGCACGGGTACGAGCCTGCGCCAGCGAAATAATCTGCGCAGACTCCTCGGGGCTAAAACCTCGCGAACGCAAAGAAGTAACGGCGCTGAGCGTATCCGAGCCCAGCGGGTAGAGCTCATCGGCTGCCGCGAGCGCTTCGGCACTGAACGGAAGCTCGGCGGCGGGAGTAAAAGGGGATGCGGGAATAGGCATGCTCCTCATTTTACGGGGTGCCGATTTTGGGAGGTGGGGAGCCCGATTCGCCCAGCTTTTTGCTCGGCGTTCGCCTTGCGGTGAAACACCCCGGCGCAGGGGCGCTTTTCTTGACCGAAAGCACAGGTGAAACTAGAGTTGAGGTAGCACTCGAGACAGTCATCAGGCGCGCCACTGCGCCGCTGTCTCGCATCAAACGTAAATCCACAACCCGGAGGAACCGATTATGGCTATCAAGCCCCTGGAAGACCGCGTCGTTATCAAGATCGAGCAGGCTGAGCAGACCACCGCATCCGGTCTGGTCATCCCCGAAACTGCGAAGGAAAAGCCGCAGGAAGCACGCGTTGTCGCCGTTGGCCCGGGCCGCGTGGATGAGAAGGGCAACCGCATTCCCGTAGACATCAAGGAAGGCGACGTTGTCGTGTTCTCCCGCTACGGTGGCACCGAGGTTAAGTACCAGGGCGAAGAGTACCTGATTCTCTCCGCACGCGACGTTCTGGCAATCGTCGACTAATACTTTCAGATGCTCATGCGCCGTACCGCTCATCCGGTACGGCGCATGAGCTATCATCTGCCCCTTAAAAATTTCCTTTCTGTGACGCACTAGGAGTAGCGAACACATGGCTAAGCAGCTTGAATTCAACGATGCCGCCCGCAAGTCCCTGCAGGCTGGCGTCGATAAGCTGGCAAACGCGGTCAAGGTAACCCTCGGCCCGCGCGGGCGCAACGTTGTGCTCGACAAGCAGTGGGGTGCACCCGTCATCACCAACGACGGCGTGTCCATCGCCCGCGAAATTGAACTGGACGACCCGTACGAGAACCTGGGCGCCCAGCTGGCGAAGGAAGTCGCCACCAAGACCAACGACGTAGCCGGTGACGGTACCACCACCGCAACCGTGCTCGCACAGGCACTGGTCAACGAGGGCCTGCGCAACGTCACCAGCGGCGCGGCACCCGCCGACGTCAAGCGCGGCATTGAGGCTGCTGTGGAGGCTGTCTCCGCACGCCTGCTCGAGAACGCACGCCCCGTGCAGGGCCCCGAGGTGGCGCACGTTGCCGCTATCTCCGCACAGTCCGAGCAGATCGGTGAGTTGCTGGCTCGCGCCTTCGAGAAGGTCGGCCAGGACGGCGTCATCACCATCGAGGACGGCTCCTCCACCGAAATTGAGCTGGACATCACCGAAGGTATGCAGTTCGACAAGGGCTACCTCTCGCCTTCCTTCGTCACCGACGCTGAGCGTGGCGAAGCAGTGCTGGAGAACAGCCTCGTGCTGCTCTACCAGGGCAAGATTTCCACCATCGCAGAAATCATGCCCGTGCTCGAGAAGATCGTTCAGGCGAAGAAGCCGCTGACCATCATCGCAGAAGACGTTGACGGTGAGGCGCTCTCCGCACTGGTCGTGAACAAGCTGCGCGGCACCATCAACGTGGTCGCCCTGAAGGCTCCCGGTTTCGGTGACCGCCGCAAGGCCATCATGCAGGATTTGGCAATTCTGACCGGCGGCACCGTCGTGACCGGTGAGCTCGGCATCGACCTGCCGCAGGTCACCCTGGAGCACCTGGGCTCGGCACGCCGCGTGACCGTCACTAAGTCCCACACCACCATCGTGGACGGCGGCGGCGACCCCGAGGCAATCGAGGACCGCGTGCAGCAGCTGCGCCGTGAAATTGAGCGCGTGGATTCCGAGTGGGACCGCGAGAAGCTCAAGGAGCGCCTGGCTAAGCTCGCC
The DNA here is from genome assembly GCA_937935205.1 of uncultured Rothia sp. Taxonomy (GTDB): domain Bacteria; phylum Actinomycetota; class Actinomycetes; order Actinomycetales; family Micrococcaceae; genus Rothia. The sequence goes on along the minus strand of CALGXU010000064.1, from coordinate 16,070 downwards.
GGCGGCGTGGGCGTCATCAAGGTCGGTGCCGCAACCGAGGTTGAGGCGAAGGAACGCAAGCACCGCATCGAGGACGCTGTGTCCTCCACCCGTGCAGCTCTGGAAGAGGGCATCGTCTCCGGTGGCGGCTCTGCACTGGTTCACGCGCTGAAGGCGCTGGACGGCATGGACCTGGGCAACCACGACGCAAACGTGGGTGTACAGATTGTTCGCCGTGCCCTGGTTCAGCCGCTGCGCTGGATCGCTGAGAACGCTGGCGAAGACGGCTACGTCGTCGTCTCCAAGGTCTCCGAGCTGCCCGTGGGCCACGGCTACAATGCCAAGACCGGCGAGTACGTGGACCTCATCGAAGCCGGCGTGATTGACCCGGTGAAGGTGACCCGTTCGGCTCTGCAGAACGCCTCCTCCATCGCGGCTCTGGTGTTGACCACCGAGACCCTGGTGGTTGAGAAGCCCGAAGAAACTGAAGAAGCCTAAATAGTGTGTGTGCCCGGTGCCGCCCCCTCCATGTGGAGGCGGTACCGGGCACTCGCTGTCGGTAGGCTCGGGTGCGCTCGCGTTCGCGGGGCGTTAGAACCTGCCGACAGCCTCCCGCTGAGGAATGCTTACTATGAGTGCTTCTCAGCAAAGAAACCTTTAGCGGTTTACTATAGAAGGTAAGCTGCTCCCGTTTGCGCTCAAACCACCGTGTGGGGTGCGGGCAGACGGTTTGTACCGCATCTTGACATATGCAACGTATAGGCTGAGCTTCTCACCGATGAAGCCAGCATCCGAAAGGTAGACAATGACCATTCCCACCGCTCTGTCCGAGGATCCCTTCGGCTTCACCGGCCTGACCTACGATGACGTGCTGTTGCTGCCCGGCAACACCGACGTCATCCCCTCCGATGCGGACACCTCCACCCGCCTGTCTAAGCGCATCACCCTGAACACCCCCATCATCTCCGCCGCAATGGACACCGTGACCGACTCCGCGATGGCAATCGCTATGGCACGTCTGGGCGGTATGGGCGTTATCCACCGCAACCTCTCCATCGAGGACCAGGCGGCACACGTGGACCGCGTTAAGCGCTCCGAGTCCGGCATGATTATCAACCCCGTCACCATCGGTGCTGACGCAACCATCGCTGAATACGACCAGGTCTGCGGCTACTACAAGGTCTCCGGTTTGCCCGTCGTCAGCGAAGAGGGCGTGCTGGAAGGTATCATCACCAACCGCGATATCCGCTACATCTCCCGCTCCGACTACGAGGGCATTCGCGTCCGCGACATCATGACCCCCATGCCGCTGGTCACCGCGCACCCCAGCGTCACCAAGGACGAAGCATTCGCGCTGCTGTCCCACAACAAGATTGAGCGTCTGCCCCTGGTCGACGACGCAGGCAAGCTCGCCGGTCTGATTACCCTGAAGGACTTCGTCAAGACTGAGCAGTACCCCAACGCCACCAAGGACGAGGACGGCCGCCTGCGTGCCGGCGCCGCTATCGGCTTCTTCGGCGACGGCTACGAGCGTGCAATGACCCTGGTCGAGGCAGGCGTCGATGCGCTGTTCGTGGACACCGCAAACGGCCACTCCCAGGGCGTGCTCGACATGATCGCCCGCCTGAAGAAGGACCCCGCCGCAGCACACGTGGACGTCATCGGTGGCCAGGCTGCAACCCGCCTGGGCGCACAGGCAATCATCGACGCTGGCGCTGACGGCGTGAAGGTCGGCGTTGGCCCCGGCTCCATCTGCACCACCCGCATTATCGCCGGTGTTGGCGTTCCCCAGGTGACCGCTATCAACGAGTCCGCTAAGGCAGCAATCCCGGCTGGCGTGCCGCTGATCGCTGACGGCGGTATGCAGCACTCCGGTGAGATCGGTAAGGCACTGGTCGCCGGCGCTGACTCCGTGATGCTCGGCTCCCTGCTGGCTGGTACCACCGAGTCCCCCGGTGAGCTGATTTTCATGAACGGTAAGCAGTACAAGGCATACCGTGGCATGGGTTCGCTCGGCGCGATGCAGACCCGCGGCCGCCACAAGTCCTTCTCCAAGGACCGCTACTTCCAGGCTGACGTCTCCAGCGAAGAGAAGCTGATCCCCGAGGGTATTGAGGGTCAGGTTCCCTTCCGCGGCCCGCTCTCCGCAGTGATTCACCAGCTCGAAGGTGGCCTGCGCCAGACCATGTTCTACGTCGGTTCCCGCACCATCGAGGAGCTTAAGTACAAGGGTCAGTTCGTGCGCATCACCCCCGCAGGTCTGAAGGAATCGCACCCGCACGACATCATGATGACCGTTGAGGCACCGAACTACCGCGGCTAAAACGCCTCACCAACGATGATTCGCCGCATGGTGTGCACACCGTGCGCCGTTGAGCCCGCCCCATACCCGTTCAGGTATGGGGCGGGCATCGGCGCGAATAACGCCCAGCGGCACCCCTCAAACCGAATTCGAAAGGATTCACCCCATGTCTGAAATTCAGATTGGCCTCTCCAAGAACGCCCGCCCCACCTACTCCCTGGACGATGTGGCGCTGATTCCCACCCGCCGTACCCGCGACCGCCGCGACGTTGACACCTCCTGGCAGATTGACGCCTTCAAGTTCGACACCCCGATTATTGGTGCGCCCATGGACTCGGTCATGTCCCCGGCGACCGCTATTGCCCTGGGCAAGCTGGGTGGCCTGGGTGTGCTGAACCTCGAGGGCCTGTGGACCCGTTACGAGGACCCGCAGCCGCTGCTCGACGAGATTGTTGAGCTGCCCGAGGCGGACCCCGCCTCCGCAACCACCCGCATGCAGCAGATTTACTCCGAGCCGATTAAGCCGGAACTGATCACTGCACGCCTGGAAGAGATTCGTGATTCCGGCGTGGTTGTTGCAGGCTCCCTGAGCCCGCAGAATACCCAGGAGCACTACGAGACCGTGGTGAAGGCAGGCGTTGAGCTGTTCGTCATCCGCGGCGCATCCGTCTCCGCTGAGCACATTTCGACCTCGCACGAGCCGCTGAACCTGAAGAAGTTCATCTACGAGCTGGACGTTCCGGTCATCGTTGGTGGCGTGGCTGGCTACTCGCAGGCTAAGCACCTGATGCGTACCGGTGCAGCCGGCGTGCTGGTGGGCTTCGGCGGCGGTTCCGCACAGACCACCCGCCAGGGCCTGGGCATCTCCGCACCGATGGCAACCGCTATTGCTGACGTGGCTGCGGCACGTTCGGACTACCTGGATGAGTCCGGCGGCCGCTACGTGCACGTGATTGCTGACGGCTCCCTGGGCCGCTCCGGCGACATGGTGAAGGCTCTCGCACTGGGCGCTGACGCTGTCATGCTGGGTGCTCCGCTGGCTCGCGCATCCGAGGCTCCCGGCCAGGGCTGGTACTGGGGCAACGAGGCGCACTCGCTGGACTTCCCGCGCGGCGTGCGCACCCCGCTGGGTGTTGTCGGCTCCCTGGAGGAAGTCCTGTACGGTCCTTCGCACCACGTGAACGGCACCAGCAACATTGTCGGTGCGCTCAAGCGCGCAATGGCTAACTGCGGTTACCTGGACCTGAAGAAGTTCCAGAAGGCTGACCTGACCGTGGTTCCCGCGTACCGCGGCTAATGTAGCTTCACGAATCACCGCTTGGCGGTTGGCAGGTTTTGGCCTGTCGGTCGCCGGGCGGTGCTTTCTATACGCACGCTCTACCCCGTTAGGGCATGTAGTGGCAACCCACGATGGGGGAGTGGCTACGTACCGTCGGCGGCGTACAGCGATAGCGTAAAATAGATATATCCCCGCGCAAGTGCGCGGATTAGTACCAACACGTTGAGGTAATTTTCGTGACCAACTCTGTGAACCTGGACCAGCTCGAAGAGCGTCCCGTCCTGGTGGTAGATTACGGTGCACAGTACGCGCAGCTCATTGCTCGTCGCGTGCGTGAAGCCGGCATCTACTCCGAAATCGTCCCCCACTCCATGAGCACCGAGAAGATGCTCGCCAAGAACCCGGCAGCTATTGTGCTCTCCGGTGGCCCCTCCTCGGTCTACGCCGATGGCGCGCCCAAGGGCGACAAGGCCCTGTTCGAAGCTGGCGTGCCGATCTTCGGTATCTGCTACGGCTTCCAGGTGATGGCTCAGACCCTCGGCGGCACCGTCGCCCAGACCGGTCTGCGCGAATACGGCGCAACCGACGCTGTGGTCTGCGCTGAGAACTCCTCCTTCCTCACCGGCACCCCCACCACCCAGAACGTGTGGATGTCTCACGGTGACTCCGTGACCGAAGCCCCCGAAGGCTTCGAGGTGCTGGCAAAGACCCCCGGCGCATCCGTGGCAGCATTCGTGGACGAGTCCCGCAAGCTCGGCGGCGTGCAGTGGCACCCCGAGGTGAAGCACTCCGACTACGGCCAGGTCGCCCTGGAGAACTTCCTCTACAATGTGGCAGGCCTGAAGCCCACCTGGTCCACCAACAACATCATCGAAGAGCAGGTCGCAAAGATTCGCGAGCAGGTCGGTAACGACCGCGTTATCTGCGCGCTCTCCGGCGGCGTTGACTCCTCCGTGGCAGCAGCACTCGTGCACAAGGCTGTTGGCGACCAGCTCACCTGCTTCTTCATCGACCACGGTCTGCTCCGTGAAGGCGAGCGTGAACAGGTCGAGCAGGACTACGCAGCATCCATGGGTATCAAGGTCATCACCATCGACGAGTCGGAGCGTTTCCTCTCCGCACTCGAGGGCATCACCGAGCCCGAGGCGAAGCGTAAGGCTATCGGCCGCGAGTTCATCCGCTCCTTCGAAGAAGCACAGCGCAAGCTGATTGCCGAAGCGGGCGAAGAGGGCGCAGACATCAAGTTCCTGGTCCAGGGCACCCTGTACCCGGACGTTGTCGAGTCCGGCGGCGGCGACGGCACCGCAAACATTAAGAGCCACCACAACGTGGGCGGCCTTCCCGACGACCTGACCTTCGAACTGGTGGAGCCGCTGCGCACCCTGTTCAAGGACGAGGTTCGCGCTATCGGTCGTGAGCTCGGCGTTCCCGAGAAGATCGTGGCACGTCAGCCGTTCCCCGGCCCCGGCCTGGGCATCCGCATTGTCGGCGAGGTTACCCGCGAGAACCTGGAGACCCTGCGGGCCGCTGACGCTATCGTGCGTGAAGAGCTGACCGCAGCAGGTCAGGACGAGCACATCTGGCAGTGCCCCGTGGTTCTGCTGGCTGGCGTTCGTTCCGTGGGCGTTCAGGGTGACGGCCGTACTTACGGTCACCCGATTGTTCTGCGCCCGGTCTCTTCGGAAGACGCAATGACCGCTGACTGGTCGCGCCTGCCGTACGACCTGCTGGCTAAGATCTCGAACCGTATTACCAACGAGGTCAAGGACGTTAACCGAGTGGTGCTGGACGTTACCTCCAAGCCCCCGGGAACCATTGAGTGGGAGTAATCCCGCTGAGGGCTACCTAGCTTTGTAGCGGGGAACCCGTGAAGGAGCCGCCCGGTGCATCCTGCTGTGATGCGCCGGGCGGCTTCTTCGTATCTTCCTAACGATATATAGCGGGTCTGAAGATGGAGGGGTTGTCGTAGTACTGAAAGGAAAATATAATGTAGCTACGTAGTTACATTATTTATGTTTTCATGTCGTGAGCAGCAAGGGGGAAATTATGACCGTTATGACCAGCCGCGAGTTCAACCAAAATCTCGCCAAAGCCCAGAAGCAGGCTCAGCAATCACCCGTTATTATCACTAAGCGTGGTGAACCCACCTATGTCCTTATGACCTATGAAGAGTATTCGCGTAGCCAGAATGAGAGCTCTTCCCTGTATGATTTCTTCGCAAACTACCCTCAACCTGCTGAAGGTATGGACCTGCCCGAAGAATTCCCCACGGCAGAACGTTCCGCACATCAGCGCCCCATTGTAGAGTTCTAGGGGACAACGATGTACCTGCTTGATACCAATATTATTTCTGAGTTGTGGAAGCTCTCACGCGGTAAGGCTGACCCTGTTTTTGAGTCGTGGTTTCGCCGTTATTCAGAAAAGCCACTCTATATTAGCGTCGTGACCCTTATGGAACTAGAGCGCGGTGTGCTTGCTATGGAGCGTAAAGATCCGATACAAGGTGCTTATCTGCGTGAGTGGTTTTTGGCAGTTCGAGAGAAATTTCAGAAACGAACTCTTGTCATTGACGGAGCTGTAGCTGATTGTTGTGCAGGGCTTCACGTGCCGGATAAAGCGCCGGAGAACGACGCATGGATCGCTGCAACTGCTTTGACTCATGGTCTTACTCTCGTAACGCGCAATGTCAAAGATTTTGAGCGTCTGCATGTTCGGCTCCTGAACCCCTTTGAGTGTGCAACCTAAGATGGCTGAAGCCCCGTAAGGAGCCGCCCGGTGCATCCGAATGTGGATGCGCCAGGCGGCTTCTTTCATATGAGCGTTTCTGAAAATACTCCGTAGCCTAGATTTTTCGCATGAATTTTAAAGAAAAACACCAAAATATTTAAAACGAGAGTTCAAATAAAAGAACTAAAAACTCTCCACAAGACCACACGGGGAAAAGAAAACCCTTTAACGCGGGTGATGCGGGTGGCGAATCGAATCACGCCAATGAGCGCTCGAACCCAACCCAAAATGCAGAGCAAAAAACGTACCAAAACAGCAGAAACCAAAAGCGCATGCCATATACACGCCGTAGGTCAGCATCATGAACTCAGAATCGTGACTCACTCCCGACGCGACATTCAACACCAATGAGACGCCCAGAATGACAAGCCACACAGCGCTCGCAGCCGCAATCAGCCACGAGATAACACTCAACACTGGGTGAGGCACCCTAAAGGTCTGCTCAGGGCTCTCCGAGGCGGGTACAGTGGCTACAGAAGCTGTAGCAGGGGTAGTAAGCAGAGCAGAAGAGCGCCGCGGAATATGCGCATCAGCATGCTGGCTAGAAGCCTGCGCAGGACGCTTTGCAGATTGCTGGGGGACGCCACCGGATTCGGGAGGGGAAGAATGATACGGTTGCTGCATTGCGGGCTCCTGCATATTGAGTCTTACGGGAGAAGAAACAGCCTAGTTCCTCATCTCGTAAGAAATGAGTGTCTGTGATAGAACGAAAGAATGTGGTGGAAAATATATTCTCTCTATATTTCAAGATTAGAAGCGAACCGTATAAAAAACGAGAGCATCAGCGAATAAGATGCAATATGACGCGAAAATTTCGAAAAGTACAACGAAAAATCAATAAGCCTCAACTTGAAGGTTCAGTGTAGGGTTATTAGACAGGGACCTTAGCCGTAAAACAACGGCACATACACAGCAACAGCGAAAGGAACGAGCATGGGAATGATCCTCCCACTCCTCTACTTAGGGGTAGGTTTCGGACTCGCAATGTTGCTACCCGAGCACTGGGGCAACCGCCTGAAAGAAAGCGCCTCCGCCCTGCTGACCCGCTGGATTATCCCCACCGTCATCGTTTACATCGTCGCCACCAGCCGTCCCGAACTCTTCTTCATGGCAGCCTCCACCATGGTGCTCATGGCGCTTCTCGTACGCTGCGCCGCCTTCTTCACGAACGACCCGGTACAACGGCTCGCCCTCGTCTACCTCAACGCCGGAATCTTCGGAATCCCCGTAGTCGCCAGCTTCTGGGGCGAGGAAGCCGTACGCCTCTACGTCGGCGCGTACATCGGCAACTCCGTCATGGGTAATATCCTCGGCACCTCACTCATGCGCAGAGAAACCAATACAGACGGACTCACGACTAGCCGAGCCAAGCCCACCCGAAAAGCTGTCACACACAAAGCTGCCGTCGGTGCAGTACTGCGGTCCCTGCTCACGAACCGTCCCATTATCGCCGTAGCAATCGGGCTGATATGCCTGCCCGCCGGGCCGTTCCTCAACACCCACGCCGCCGGTATCTACCGGCTCATCACCTGGGTCTTCAGCTTCGTAGGGCTCATGGTGCTAGGCATGTGGCTGAGCACCGCCCGTCTGCACCGAACCGACCTAAAACAAGCCCTCCGGTGGGCCGTACTCCGTGTCGTGCTCGTGAGCGTCTACAGCGTCGGCATACTAACCGCCGCATACTGGATGCACACGCACACCGGGGTGCACCTCGACCAGCTACTGGCGCACCCGCAGGTACTTTTTATCCTCGGAGTGCTACCTCCAGCCGCTAATATCGTCATCCTGGAAACCCACTACCGACACGAAGGAACAGCAGCACCCATTATCGCCTCCGGAGCAGTCGTTAGCCTGGGAATGATAGCGCTCGCTGTGCCGATTCTGCAGCTGATTTTCTCCGGCTAAGCAGAGCCAAGAAAGCACTCCGGGACAACAAAGAAGGCAACACAAAAGGAGGGCGGGGCATAAGCCTCACCCTCCTTCTGCTGTCTATCACCTTATCGGCACGCGGTAGCACTCAACGAGCTACAACGCTTAGCGAACGATGTGGTACACCTTTGCCTCGTAGGGGCGCAGGGTCGAACCCGCATCGTCCTTGTAGTTCGAGCTCACCAGCTCAACACGAGCACCAGCCTCACGAGCCTCATTCAGCACAGCGAAGTCGCGCTCCTGCTCCTCAGCGGTGAAGTTCGAAACAACCAGCAAAGACTCGTTTGCGGGGCTGCCATCCGCGCCACCGGTACGGGTGTACGCGTACACAGCCTCGTCCTCGTTGTGCGGAACCTGAACCGAATCCACCGGAGCGAAGGACGCGTAAACCATCAGGTCCTTCAGCTTGCCGCGGCGCAGAGCCACCAGCTGCTGGTAGTGGTAGAAGATCGAATCCTCATCAGCCAGAACAGCCTCAGCGTTAATCGACGGGTAGTTCGGGTTCACAGCAATCCACGGGGTTACACCCTCGGGGCTGAAACCACCGTTAGCGGAGGCATCCCACTGAACCGGGGTGCGAGCATTGTCGCGGCCCTTAATGTAGATTGCCTGCATTGCCTCTTCGTGGCTCAGACGCTTGTGGTCAACGTGCATGTCCTCGTAGAAGCGGATCGAGTCACCATCGCGGTAATCCTCAATCGAATCGAACTTCACGTTGGTCATGCCCAGCTCTTCACCCTGGTAAATGTACGGGGTGCCCTGCATGAAGTGCAGGGTGGTCGCCAGCTGCTTAGCGGATAGGGTGCGGAACTCATCCGAATCGTTACCGAAGCGGGAGACAACGCGCGGCTGGTCGTGGTTGTTCCAGTACAGCGAACCCCAGGCGTTACCCTCCAGGGTGGTCTGCCACTCGTTCAGGATGCGCTTGAGCTCGGTCAGCTTGTACGGTGCGTAGGACCACTTACCGCCCAGGTTGCCGTTCGGGTCGTTATCCACGCCCATGTGATCGAAGTGGAAGATCATGTTCAGCTCACCGGTGTGGTAGCCGGCCCACAGCTTAGCGTCCTGGGGGCTGGTTGCGCTGGTCTCGCCCACGGTCATCACGTCGTAGCGGCTGAAGGTCTCGCGGGTGAGCTCCTTCATCCACGGGTGCACCATGGTGCCGTTAGAGATGACGAACGGAATCGAGGAAGTGTGCTTCTCAAAGTCGGTGGAGGGGTCATCCGGGAAGCCCTCGGGCTTGGAGATGATGTTGATAGCGTCCAGGCGGAAGCCGTCAACGCCCTTGTCCAGCCACCAGCGGACCATGGAGTACAGGTCCTCGCGAACCTTCTCGTTCTCCCAGTTCAGGTCGGGCTGTTCCTTGAAGAAGATGTGCAGGTAGAACTGGCCGGTCGCCTCGTCCCACTCCCACGCCGGGCCGCCGAACTCGGACGCCCAGTTGTTCGGAGGAATCGGGTTGCCGTCCTCGTCGAAGCCCTTCGGGTCCTTCCAAATGTAGTAGTCGCGGTAGGGGTTGTCCTTGGAAGAGCGGGACTCCTTGAACCAGGGGTGCTCATCGGAGGTGTGGTTTGCGACCAGGTCCATCAGGATCTTGATGCCGTGCTTGTGGGCGGTTTCGAGCATCTCGTCGAAGTCTTCCATGGTGCCGAAGTCACTCATGATGGCGAAGTAGTCAGAGATGTCGTAGCCGTTGTCCACGTTCGGCGAGTCGAACACGGGGGAGAGCCAAATGACGTTGATGCCCAGCTTAGCCAGGTAGGGCAGCTTCTCGGTGATGCCCTTCAGGTCACCGATACCGTCGCCGTTCGCGTCGTTGAAGGAGCGGGGGTACACCTGGTACACCACGGCTTCCTTCCACCACTGGCGGCCCTCGTAGGAGGGAACCTCGTATGCCTCGGAGTTGCTCATAATTGCCTTTCTGTACCGGCGGTTACGCCGAAGAGGGAAAAGGTGTCTGTGATTGAAGTATAGAGCGAGGGGGCCCGGAATGTCTGTACCGGATCCCCCTCGCACATTACATTTTGGGGCGTGCTTACTTACGCGTTACCGAAGAGGTAGACCTTCGCCTCGTAGGGGCGCAGCAGGGTGCCCTCGTCGGTGAACTCGCGGTTCTCATCGCGGTAATTCGAGCTGATCAGCTTCGGGCTGTTCTCGATGGCCTTCAGCTCGGTCGGGGAGAGAGCCTGCGAGTTGGTCAGCACCACCGAATCCAGGTTGCCGCCCGCGTAGTTCAGCTGAACGGTGTCATCGCTGAAGTTAGCGACAACCAGCAGGGCGCGCTCGCCGGTTGCTGCGGCGTCCTCGTCGGAGTTCACACGCAGGTAGGCGTAGACCTGCTCGTCTTCTTCATCCAGCAGACGGTACTCGCCGGTCAGGACGATCGGGTGCTCGCGGCGCAGGCTAATCAGGTCGCGGTAGTGGTAGAACACGGAATCCTGGTCAGCGAGCTCAGCTTCTGCGTTGATTTCGGTGTAGCGCGGGTTCAGCTTCAGCCACGGGGTGCCGGAGGTGAAGCCTGCGTTCTCGCCAGCGGTCCACTGCATGGGGGTGCGGGCGTTATCGCGACCGGAGGCGCTGATGTAGCGCAGCATGTCCTCAGCAGAAACGCGGCCCGACTCTTCAACGTACTTGCGCCAGGAGTCGTGAATCTCCAGGTCGTTGTAGTCCTTCACATCGTCGAAGAAGACGTTAGTCATGCCCAGCTCTTCACCCTGGTAGATGTAGGGGGTGCCCTGCATCAGGTGCAGCACGGTGCCCAGCATCTTGGCGCTGACGGTGCGGTACTCGGGGGAGTCGTTACCGAAGCGGGAAACGGTGCGCGGCTGGTCGTGGTTGTTCCAGTACAGGGAGTTCCAACCGCGGCCGTGCAGGCCCTCCTGCCAGTGGGTGAGGACCTTCTTGAGGTCAACCAAGTTGAAGCGGCGGTCGGACCACTTGCCGGTCACGCCACCTTCGGAGGCGTCCACATCCATGTGCTCGAACTGGAACACCATCTGCAGCTCGTTGCGGTCGAAACCGGTGTAGAGTGCGGCGTCGTCCACGGTCACGCAGGGGGTTTCGCCCACGGTCATGACCGGGTACTTGCTCAGGACCTCGCGGTTCATCTCCTGCAGGAATTCGTGCACGCGCGGGCCGTTAGCGGCAACAGCCAGGGAGTTGTCGAGGCCGCCAGCCAGAACTGCCGGATCCTCGGGGAAGGAGAGGTCCTTGGAAATCAGGTTGATGACGTCCATGCGGAAGCCGTCCACGCCCTTGTCCAGCCAGAAGCGCATGATGTCGTAGACCTCTTCGCGGACCTTCGGGTTCTCCCAGTTCAGGTCGGGCTGCTTGACGGAGAAGTAGTGCAGGTAGAACTGGCCGGTCGCCTCGTCCCATTCCCACACGGAGGGGCTGAAGCAGGAAATCCAGTTGTTCGGCGGAATCGGCTTGCCGTCCTCGTCGAAGCCCTTGGGGTCGCGCCAGATGTAGTAGTCGCGGTAGGGGTTGTCCTTGGAGGAGCGTGCCTGCTTGAACCATTCGTGCTCGTCGGAGGTGTGGTTGACGACCAGGTCCATCATGAGCTTGATGCCGTGCTTGTGCGCGGTTTCGAGCAGCTCATCGAAGTCTTCCATGGTGCCGAACTCGGTCATAATGGCGCGGTAGTCGGAGATGTCGTAGCCGTTGTCATCGTTCGGGGAAGCGTAGATGGGGGAGAGCCACAGCACCTGAATACCCAGCTTGGCGAGGTACGGAATCTTCTCGGTAATGCCGGGTAGATCGCCGATGCCGTCGCCATTGGAATCGTTGAAGGAGCGGGGGTAGATCTGGTAGACCACCGGTTCCTGCCACCACTGGGTCTGGGTCGTCATTGTTCTTCCTTCCCTTGGTACGGATGAGTGTTGTGCGGGGCCGCTCTGTGGGCGGCTAAAGTCTGATGCCTTTTAATCCTGGCTAGTGAGGGGCTCAAGGAGGCTCTGCGGTGCCCAGCTGGAGGGGTCAATTTCCAGGAGCAGACCGCTGTGGTCAGAGATGGCTTCGGGGGAGTTGTCGCGGAAGACGACCGCGTGGGAGTTGACCGTGAGCAGTCGGTCGGCGAACACGAAGTCGATGCGCTTGGCGTCCGTGTTACCTTCCCAACCGGCGATTTCGCGGTGGACGGTGTTCTCGCCGTCGGTGTGCTCCGCCAGCGAGCGGGTATCAACCATACCGCTGGAGGTGACCAACGCGTAGCCTTCATCGCTCAGATGCGCGGCGGAGTTAAAGTCGCCGCCGAGTAGTACGGGTGCGGTGAGGGCGCATTCTGCGAGTGCCTGCGAGAGGCGGGTGTATTCCTGTGCGAAGAGGGGCTCACCGTCGAAGTCCCACCAGGACATGTGGGTGGTTGCGCACCAGAAGGTACCCGTCTCAGTTTCGATGAGCGCCGCCTGGGCTGCACGGCGCTGCACCTGGTGGTAGTCGTAGTCGGGGGACATCTCGATGGGCTTGATGCCGCGAATCGGCAAGCGCGAGAGGATTGCTACGCATTCGTCGTAGAGGTCCCAGCCGATGTGGGTTTCGGTGAGGGTCCACTCGTAGGTTGCACCCATTTCATTGAGTGCCTGTACGAGGAGCAGGGCGTAGTTATCTTCGCGGACCGGCACGCCTGCGCCACCGCGGTAGTTCAGGGGGTCCTTCACCACGGGGGTGGAGGTGAGCTGGTTGACTTCCTGCAGCGCAATGACATCCACCTGTTGTTCAATGATGAACTTTGCGAGGGTACGGATTTTCAAAATCTGGTGGATTTCGCACCAGCTGTGGGTGTTGAGGGTGAGGAAGCGCATAAAACTAAGTCCGGGGGTAGTGCGTGAGAAAGAAGTTTGAGGGAAGCACTCCGTTGGTGAAGGTTGGGAGCGTTGTATGGGCTCTCAACCTACGGGTGCACTGTTTATGCTATCGATTATGTGCGCTGGGTAATAGGGAAAAAGTCTCATCTGCAGCCAGTATTTTTAACCAGTGCCGGGAGATGTTTCAGGTTCTGAAAAACTCTTTCAAAACTTCTATTTTTGGTATGTGTGGGCAGGTATGACCTGGCATTATTGTTTTTGTCTAAAACACATTCGGCATTTAGCGCACGCAGGTTATGTGGCGCCGCTCTCATACACTTCCATTTGGGGGTATAAAGATACGGCGTTCGAATGCATGAACAGCAGGCTGGCAATGAGCGCCAACCCCTGCGTCCGCTCACTCGACAACCCGAAAGGGCGTATAGCCTCATGATGGAAAAAGTACAGAGGTTCGGCTCTGCCATGCTGGCACCCGTTCTTCTCTTCGCATTCGCTGGCCTCGCGGTCGGTATTGCGATCATTGCACAGAACGGCGACCTGATCCCCCTCGCTGCTGATAAGGAAAGCGCGTGGAACCACTTCTGGTCTGTTTGGGAGTCCGGCGCATGGACCGTCTTCAACCAGATGGAACTGCTCTTCGTGATTGGTCTGCCCATTGCACTGGCAAAGACCGCTAACGCACGTGCAGTGATGGAAGCTGCAATGGTCTACCTGACCTTCAACTACTTCGTCGGCGCCATGCTCAAGGTATGGGGCAAGGGCGGCACCGGTTTCTTCGACCTGGACTACACCACCGACATCTCTGAGAGCGCGGCAGGTACCGGTCTGAAGATGATCGCTGGTATCAAGACCATGGACACCGGTATCTTCGGTGCGATCATCATCTCCGCAATCGTGGTGTGGGTACACAACCGCTGGTTCGACAAGAAGCTGCCCGACTTCCTCGGTATCTTCCAGGGCTCGCAGTACGTTTACGGCGTCTGCTTCTTCCTGATGATGCCCGTGGCATTCCTGTTCTCCTGGCTGTGGCCCTACGCTCAGCACGGCATCTCCTCCCTGCAGGGCTTCTTCATCGCATCCGGCGCACTCGGCGTGTGGGTTTACACCTTCCTCGAGCGCTTCCTGATTCCGACCGGTCTGCACCACTTCATCTACTCCCCGTTCGTCTTCGGTAACGTTGTTACCCCGAACGGTATCGCTAAGGACTGGCCGAGCCACCTGAGCGAGTTCGCTAAGAGCGACAAGCCCCTGAAGGAACTGTTCCCCGGCGGCGGCTTCGCACTGCACGGTAACTCCAAGGTCTTCGCACCCATCGGTATCGCAGCGGCGTTCTACACCACCGCTCGTCCCGAGAAGCGCAAGGAAGTTCTCGCTCTGATGATCCCCGTCTGCCTCACCGCGATCCTGATTGGTATCACCGAGCCCCTCGAGTTCACCTTCCTGTTCCTGGCACCCCCGCTGTTCCTGGTCCACGCAATCCTGGCAGCATCCATGGCAGCAATCATGTACCAGCTGGGTCTGGTTGGTTACATGGGTGGCGGTCTGCTCGACTTCCTGTTCCAGAACTGGATCCCGCTGTGGGCAAACCACTCCGGCACCTACCTCATGCAGATTGGTGTGGGCCTGTGCTTCACCGTCCTGTACTTCGTAATCTTCCGCTTCATGATTCTGAAGTTCGACTTCAAGACCCCCGGTCGTGAAGAAGACGGCGGCGAGACCAAGCTCTACAGCAAGGCAGAGTACAAGGCTGCTAAGGCTGCTGAGAAGGACGGCGGCGCAGCTGCTGAGTCCGCTGACGGCGACCTCTACGCACCCCGCGCAGCAGGCTTCCTCGAACTGCTCGGTGGCGCAGAGAACATCACCACCGTGAACAACTGCGCAACCCGCCTGCGTGTCTCCGTTGCTGATGAGTCCCTCGTCAACACCTCGGATGCAGAATTCAAGAGCGCAGGTGCTCTGGGCGTCGTCCGCAAGGGCAAGGCATTCCAGGTCATCGTCGGTATGGACGTTCCCCAGGTTCGCGAGCGTTTCGAGACCATGGTGAACGAAGCTAAGACCCTCTCCTAAGAGGACTCAGCGTTCAACCGCCTGACGGCTTAACGCCTCATAAGGTATAGACTTCGCCGGCGGTATCGGATAACACCGATGCCGCCGGCGAAGCTGTATCCAGGCTCGCACCCAAGGCCTGTACCAGGGGCGTGCCCAAGCTCAAATCTGCACAACGCACCCCTCAACGTGAGAGAAGACCCTCCTCACCCACCCTGGCCGATAACCCTAGAGCGTGTACTATTTATATATTGCTCACCATCGGATTCAGGAGCTTTGAGTGGATTTACAAGACGTCGTGAATGCGAATCAGCACCGATTCAGTGAAACTGAACGGGAAATTTTGGCGTTCATGCTAGAAAACGAAGAGTTCGTTGCAGAGTCAACGATCAACTCTCTGGCACATAAAACTTATACTTCGACCAGCTCAATTATCCGCTTGACGAAGAAGCTGAACTTCTCCGGATTTGCTGAGTTGAAGTACTTTATTAAGTCCTCTCTGAACCGCAGCGAACCCTTCAACCCGCGGTTCATTGAGAGCGGTCGCGAAGATATTCAGCGCACCTACGACTACCTCGAGCACATGGAACTGAGCGGACTGCTCAAGCGCATCCATGAGGCTCGCACTGTGTACTGCTTCGGTACCGGCTACGCTCAGCGCAACGCCGTGCAGGAATTTGCCAAGTCCATGCAGGTGTGCGGTAAGTTCTGCCACGTCATCCCGGCACGTAATGAGTTCGAAAGCGCCATGAACAATATGACCCAGGACGACGTGGTCATCATTGTGTCCTTCTCCGGTCAGACCGAGAACATGCGCGAACACATTAAGATGCTGGCGCTACGCCGCATCCCCATGATTGCGGTGACCGCCATTGGCGTGAACTACATGTCCTCGCACGCCGAGTACTCCCTGCACTACCAGACCACCCCCACCCACATCAGC
>CALGXU010000063.1 GCA_937935205.1 uncultured Rothia sp. | reverse complement strand
ACCAATTGATGATACTACCGACCCGCATTGAACGAACGTCGTATCCCTGGGTCATGTCAGGGTCAACATTCGTATCTACGGGAACAATCGCTACTGCGCCCTCTTCGAACAGAGTAAGGACAAGATCCTGGAAGAATCCTCGTCCTGTCTGGTCGATGTTAGCACTGAGCGACATACAGTCATCAAGATCGCTATTGATGTAGCTCTTGAGATTACCATTGTCATCTGTCCGAACATGTCGGATTGGAACATTCGCAACGTCAATAGCAATCTGGTTGTAGATGCTGGTGACGATCGTCTGATCTCCGACGACAGGGCGGTAATTAACGCTCGGATTCCCGAAGAAAGATGCTCCGTATTCGGGAGTGAAGTTCTTCTTATCCGGCGATCGGGTAAATGCATTCCAGGCGTGGCTCAATCGATCACTAAGACCCATTTCACCTCCTTGCTCATTCGAATGCCTCCTTGTTGATCTTGTATGCCACGAAGGCATCCATCAGAGCGGCTACCGAGTCGATCTTCTCTTCCGAGCGCTTCTTCAGTAGCTTCCGGTTTCCGTTGGTATCCTCAAGAGTGACGCAGTTACCCATTGTGAATGACATGAGTTCCTGGTCGAAGATGAGTAGGCGTTCCGAGGCCAGTTTCTTCAGTTCCCCAAGGGGGACCGATTCGGTTCTAGCACCCTGGATTACCTTCTCGATACCGTACGGTCCGTTCTCCTGTTCCCACCTGGTTACGAACTCCTTGGCGTTGTACGGGTCGAACCCAAACGCCGAGACATCGTACTTCTGTTCGTCGATGTACTGGTCTAGATCTTCATAGACCTCCATCATATCCAGGACGGTCCCCTCCATGACTCGGAGGCTTCCTTCTTGGATGAACTCGTCATACTTCTGGCGTAGGGCACCAGGCAACTTCATGAGCGTCAGCTCAGAGATGTATGCCAGAGTCTTTACGCCGAAAGCCTGATTCCTGAGTGGAAACAGGAAGGTGAACGCACAGAAGTCATCACCCTGGGACAAGTCCGCGCCCATAGAGCACTGCATGTTCCAGAAGGTGTTCTTCCTGTGCGGGATCGTCTCCTCGTAGGTGAAGAAGTACGTGTATCCCTCCATGGGGATTCCGAACCTCTTGGCGAGGATGTCGTTTCGAGCGGCGGGGGCTTGCTCCATACGCTCGACGTCCTGCTGATACCGATCATAAGAGACAGTGATGCCAATATTCGGCTGGGCTTTCACCCACATAGCAGGATCTGCTACTTCCTTGATGTCGTCAAGGCGGTAGTAGAAGATTGAAATGTGAGGGGCGATATATTCGCCCTTCAGGATTTTGAGCAACTCCATCTTCATGGTGTCACCCACCGCATTGCGGATTGTTCCTTCCGAAGAGACAGCCAGAATGACCGGGTCATCGATCTTCGAGGCACCCTGTTCGAGAGCACCGACGACGTCCTCACGGATGTCACCGGAAAGCCACTCATCCACCGTACAAACCTTGGGTCGAAGACCCTGAAGCTTGTCGATGGACATGGGTCGAACCTCGAGTAGAGATCCGGTCAAGAAGTTCTCGACACCCTTCTTAGTTGCAACCAGCTTCTGGCGGTTAGCCCTCGCACCGGTTGTATTTTGAATCGAGCCTTCGGTAAGGAACTTGTACAGCGGACCTCGGGCTCGGGTGATAGCGGTCCGGAATGGACCCATCACCTCTTCAGCCTGCTTCATGGTCGGAGCCGTAGCAATCTGATGTGTCGTTGTAGTGTCAATCACCATGAAGTAGTTCTGGATGAGTGACATATACATCGACTTCGCTGCTCCACGAGCAACGATCAGATATTGCTTAATCGTTAGGCGCTTCTTTACTGTTTTGGTCTCGTATCGACCGCCGACTCCGTCCTCGTATGGGACAAAGACCTGACGATCCTCGAAGTAGTACCAGCCAAGGAGCTGTTCGGCCCAGAGCTTGAAGCTGTCGAGCAAATGGAGGTCGGCTCCGTCGGACAGCGTGAGCTCATTCTCACAGTAAGCGATGAAGCCCTCTACAGCCTTGTCGTCGTAGTAGTATTCCGGGTTTGCGATGAGAGCATCGATGCGATTCATCTCACATGAGATTTCTTCGCATACCGGAATCTCGCCTCGGATGACTGCGTCACGAAACTGCCCGTAGTATTTTGGTACTGCGGTGTTCGAGAGCATTACTTAGCAGTGCTCCCCGGGTTACGAGGATACCGCTTCTTCTTAGGCGAGGGCTTAGTCTGTTTGTAAGACTTAGGCTTCTCGATCTGTTTCGGAGTCTTACTCTTTGGAAGAGCCGGACCCTTTACCTTAGTAGGTCCGCCAGTCGACCGATACTCAGCCTTAGCCTCTTCCGCGACAACGGAGGCAGCCTCAGCTGCTTCCTTGGCCTTTTCTGCCGCCTTCTTAAGGGTCTCGGCCGTGGACTTACCAGTCTTGCCGGGATCGAAAGACTTATCGAAGGCGGTCTTCATAGCCTTGGTTGCGGCATAGGTCCCAGCCTTTGTCAAAGAGTTTTCGAGGATCGATCGAGTGACTTCACGACCTCGAACCAGGTGGCGATCGGCCTTGAGCTCCCGATAGCGTTTCTCTTGCTCCAGCCGCTTAATTCGAGACTGGAGCTCGGTGTCGCTGATCTTCTTGTAGCCGCGGTTTGCGAACTTCTTTCGGGCCTTTGCGTCGGCCTTTGCCTGCTTCTTTCCGGCAACTCGGGCATCGTGAGCCTGCTTAGCCTTCTGAACCTTAGCCGCTCCAGTTCGGGCGGTCTTGATAGTCGTCTTGGTGGCGTTGGCGGTGAATTGCCCACTCTTCTGGATAGCCTTGACAGTGGCCTTCCGACCAGCGCTAGCCTTCTTGCGGATGACGCCCCATTTCTGGCCTTTTACGCCGTGGTGAATGAGGTCTTCTACCTCTGCTTCCCCTCGGTCTGATAGATCAGTCGCCATGCTGCCTCCTCGATCAGCTTCTGGTAAGCCTGAACCAAGAAGGAGTTCCCCGGTGGGTCGAAGAACAGCTTAACCTTCATGGCGATGTAAGACTTGATTGCCGCTTCGTCATCGATCTGGTCGAAGACAGTCCAAGCGGTATCTTTCTCAATCGGGGTATCACATTTTGGCCCCAATTGTGCGAGATCCATTCGTGCAGTGTTGATGTGCATGAGGATCTGGTCGTCGAAGACATCATAACCCGGCATGATGCCGATTGCCTTCTTAGTATCTTCAAGAATGGTTCCCATTAGATCCTCCAGGGAGCTTGATCATTCGGTCGACGCTCAACAACTCGTGGTGTCAACCTCGATCGGTCTCCGAAGTGTATCGCGTTGTGGGTATTCTTGGTTGTGGTAATGAGAAACTCTGGCTCGAGGATGTCTGGATTGAATTCCTCGAGATCTCTGGGCTGAATCGGATTCATGTGGTGGATTAGCGGCATGTATCTGATGTCAAGTCCCTCGATCCCGAGGTCACAGGCTTCATCTCGAGCCAGAACAAAGTTCCTGACCTTCTTCCACTCCGTCGAGGTGTAGAATCGTTGGTTCAGGTAACGATCGAAGCCAAACGTGGCTGTACCGACTTGCCCGGTGAGAGCCAGGTAGTCAAACCGCTCCTCAAAGGTCTCGAGGCGCGCCAGTTCAGTATACGTTCGTAACATCTCCCGCTCCAGAGTATGTACGGAAGGCTTCGATGGCTTCTTTGGCAATCTTCTCGGCTTGCTCCGCGCTGACGAGCGCAGTCTTCTTCGCCTCGAGGAGTGCTGTTTCGTTCCTCAGCTTCTCTACCTCCAGCTGTTCTCTTGTGGAGGCAAGCTTGAGGTAGTGATTCACCGTGGTTGCCGGTGCTGTACCCTCTCGAAGCTGCTTCTCAGCAAGCTCAAGCGCCAGGTTGATCATTTGCGCTTCGCGTTGCTCTACAGTTCGAGCTGGTTTAGAGGGTGTTGCGGCCCTTTTACCCATAGTTGCTCCTTAGATAGAGGGCGTTTGGGGCCAATTAGGGGCTAGATTCTAGGGCCCGTTGTGAGCGAGACCAGCAGGAAGAAAGGAGCACACGAGAAACTTCCTGTGAGCCCTAGAACCTAGTCCCCAATTGGCTTTCCAAATATCCCTCCGGGGAAAATATGGAGGGGGCGGCGATGAGGGTGGGGGGCCTAAATGCGAGACCCCCCTCCCCCGGGTCGACGAAGAAATTTTTATTTTTCAATCATCGATCTCGAAAGTTTGATAGAAATTTGTTCCATCAAGATTGAGAATTCGATCAATTGCATTTTCAATTTCTTCGATTTCAAGTTCTTCACTTAACGAATCGCTTGATGTGCACAGCCTGGCCAGGAGGCCACAGGTACCGTAGCCGTGGGCAGTGTCAAAAGCAAACCATTCGTCCCATGAAGTTCTTGGATCGTAAGGATTGTCCACTGTAGACAGCATCCTAGCCATAGTAGACCTCCTCAGAGAGGCCCTGTGAGAGGGTGTGTACCATGGTATGGTTAGCCCTCCTCAAGAGCACGGTGTACAGAAGTTGTAGAAATTCCCAAAGCTTCAGCAATCTCAGCAGCAGTCTTACCTCTACTACTCATAGCCTTGGCTCTGGCCACCATGCTGGATGACACCTTAGGCTGGGACCTAGGTGTAGCCAGTTCCCTCACTACTGATTCATCAGCAAGTTCAAGAACCTTGTTCAGTGCAGCCTGTGATACAGCACCTTCCTGGATAGCCTGCCACTCTCGAGGAGTGATAGCGAAAGGCTTCTTACCAGCCCCCGTTCTTTGACGGGCCTCGGCTAAAGCCTGGCGCCGGGCTTTCTGGAGACGCTCTTTATCATTGGCAAGAGTTGGATCAGCTTGCTTCTTCGCCCTGATTACCGCGTCAGCCAGGACCTGTGCCTGGCGTTCTCGGGGTTTATTCCGGAGGGCCTCGTTTACTTTGGCCTTGAGGGACTTAACTTCAGGGGCATAGGTCTTTGCGGCCTGGGGGTTCTTTCGAACAGAGGGGATAGCAAGCGTAGCCTTACGGGCTTCATTAGCCATAGCCTTCAGTTCGTTAGAGTGATTGGCGTAGACCGTTTCGATAGCACTCCCGTTCTTAGAAACGAGGGAGTATGCATCATGGGTCTCTGCCAACTTAGTGGACTTCTCAGTACGAAGCACAGTCTTACCATGCTTGTCCACATAAGTAGCCCCAGTCTCTTCATAGACCTTGCGTCCAGTCTTCTTGTCAATAGGCCCACCCTTTGAAGCGGACCGGGCTTTTCTTTCAGGAACCCGTTTCTCGGATGAGGCACGGCTGATGAGAGTGGAAGCCCCGGCATTTGCCTTACCCTGGTACTTCTTCTTGAGGGCGGCAATACCGTTGTCAATCTCGGACTGCTTGTAGTTGAGCTTGTGCTTCTCAGCGTCAATCACAACCATGGAGTGCCTAACGGCCCGGGCAATCTCAGCCTGGTTTGCACCACCAATAGTCATATCAGTGATCAGGTTTGAGACCTCACCCATCTTCATCTGCTTCTGCTTAGAAGTCATGGGTGTCATTCCGGGGTAGGCAGGATACATAACCTTTGGATCGAAATCCTTAAGGCCCTTCAGAGCAGGAGAGGTCTTAACCTTTCCGCTGTTGTTCGGAATACAGAGAACAGAGTCTCCGTCGAAGTCTGCACCAGACAGACGCTCCGCCACCTTGGGGTGGATTCCGATTGCATCCTTAACCTTGGTCCCTATTGCTTTTCTGGCATGGGGGTTTTTATTGTTGACTGTCAGCTCAGGAATCTCGAATCGTCCACCGTGAGGGTGACGAACAAGAACAACCTTCTCCCCATGTTTGAAGTTGGGGGCGTAAACCTCCGTGGTCTTCATCTTGGGGACAGGAAGGATTACCTGACTGGCCTGCCGAGGTAGAGCTGCCGCCTTAAGATCGACGGCATCGGAGTCAACAGAGTCAGCAAACGACTGAAGCAGCTTCTTCTTGACCGAGGGGTTCGTAAGAGCCATAATCTCTTCGAACTCCGCACGTCGCTTGTCTCGTACCTTCTGAAGCTGCTGCTTGGCAAGAGAGACGGGCTGCTTCGAAAGGAACTGGGAGCTCAAGGTCTTCGACCAATCACCCCAAGTACCTTCGTCGTTGACGATATTCATCGCAGAGAGCTTCTTCCGACCATTAGAGTCGGTGTAGTGAAGCTGCTTGCGGATTACAGAACCGAATGGGTTCGCCGGGTCACCTGTCTGCTTCTTGAGGGCGTCCAGTTTGTTTCCGGTGGGGTTCTTGTTCGTGTTGAACCGGAGATCATATCCCTTAGGAATGTCATCCGAATACATCGCCATACCCTTAAGGTAGTGCGTACCATCAACACTGATTCGAACCTGAGCATAGTTGGAAGAACCGAGGGAGAGGTCTTTGACTCCACGTCGAACCTCAATGACACCGTCCATATCGGTACCACCCTCGTTTCCATAGCGAACCTTAAGTCGCTTGCTGGAAACTGAAGTGGGCTTCTCGATACCGTATACCGTATGACCCCGGTCCTCAATGCTGACCCCAGGGGCCTTAATTTCGCCCCGCTTGGCCAGAACCGTCTTGTAGTCCATGCCAGGAGGAACCAGGACCTTCATTTCGGTGAATTTGCCAGTCGTCTGCTGCTGGACCTTCACCTTGTGAACGTGGTAGCCCTCAGCCTCAAGCATGGCGGTGGCGGTCTTCATCTTGGTGCTTGTGACACCCATGTTGACCTCAACGCCGAGTCCGACGTCAAGAAGACCGTCCTTACCGACCTGCTTCTTGAGCTCCTTGGCAAGCGCCTCAGTACTCCCCGCCCTTTCTTTGAGGGTGGGGTCTAAAAGAGCTCTAACGGAGGACTCGTTGATGCCCATTCGACGACCGATGGCCGTGTTGGACATCCCCTTCTCCTTGAGCCGGGCAACCATTGCAACGTCAGCCTTACGCTTCTCGTTCTTAGCAATGGACTTCTGGGCTCGAAGCTGGGTGGTGGTCATTCCAAGGCCCTTGGCAATCTCAGTCTCAGAGAGACCCTTTGCCTTCAAATCCTTGATGGTGGAGAGGAGGTCGCCCGAGTGCTGATGCGGGTCCTTTCCGGAACCCCAGGGGTAACGTCCAGACTTACGCTTAACACCATAGTGAGCGAGATCCATTAGGCCTCCTCTTCCTTGATCTTCTCGATAAGCTTGTCGAATTGGATGATGGTGTCCATAATTGGGGCGATGTCGTCGCCCTCCGGATTTGCTACCTGAATATCATCATTCTGGTAGATACGGAGCTCATAGTTGATAGCCCCAGGACGCTCATCATACTCGAGGCAGAAGAGTGCCGCGTAGATCATGAGCTGATCAATCTTGGCCGGGTGTACCCCGGTCTTCAGATCGTGGATGCGAAGCAGGCCCTTATCAAAGGAGATAGCGTCAGCAGTACCAAAGCAGTTGACCGAGTAAAACAGGACTTGCTCCGGCTCCATCCGAAACCCAATAGCATCGTTAACATAGTTGTTGAATGTCACCTTGTTTCGGGGCATACGCATCTTCAAACGAATGTGCTCAGCGGCGAGCTCGTGAAGACGGGTGCCTTTTGCAGCAGCCTGGGCGGTTCGGAAAGTCTCGATCAGTTTGTCAGGAGAGTAATTGAGCCAGTGATATTTACTGGCGGAAAGGAATGCGTGGGCTCCATTAAGCTGTGAGTGATTGTTGAACTTCACTGAGGATCTCGCTCTCGTTCTCAGGGTAGATGAATGCGGCATACGACATCGCATGCATGGTCCGAACGTAGTGTGCTTGATTCGGACGGACTGAGGCAATGGCGCCTCGCTTCACCTCAAGGGCTGCCCAACGATTCTTGTAGAGAAGAATCAGATCGGGTATACCTTGAATGTAGTTGGGGTCATTTTTCAGAATGATGATCCCCGGCAGCATCTTGTTCAGCTTCTTGATGAGCTGTGCTTGGAATTGTGACTCACGCATGGTGTGCTCCTCTGGGTAAGCCTATAAGAAGGGATAGGCTTGTTTCTATCCTTCTTATCATTATATGCGTAGATTGCGACAAGGAGTGTCACACGTATTGTAGAGGGGGCATTCTTGGAATGGGTGGGGTTTTGTTACAGATGTGACGAATGTGAAAATCCGATCGATAAATATCATCAAACATCATCAAACCGCCTCAAACTAGTGGGGTGGTCAAAATGGCCAGGATTTTCTATACTCTATATAATATAAAAAAATCAATCAATCAATCAATTAATAAATTTCACAAAAAATGGCCACTTCCGACTTTTCGTTGCAATTCCAAGGAAAAGTCCACAATACGTGTGACACCGAGTGGCCACTTTTTTGGCCACAATACGTGTGACGAGTAACATCAGTATCACCCGTAACACGAAAAAGTGGCCACATGGCCAAAAAAATGGCCACTTAATGGCCACTCGGTGTCCCGTCACACGTATTCTAACCGACGAATGCCCTCTCGTTGAACACCTTCTTCGAGCTAAGCGACCGCCGAACCGCCTCATCTATCGAGGAATGAGACTCAAGAAAGTAGTACTTCAACCGAGAATATGGCGTGTTCAATCGGTCGATCCGACCCTCACACTGCTCCGTCACTCGCCAGGAATAGTTGAGGGACCAGAAGAGAACCGTATCGGTACTAGTACAGTTCCATCCCTCTGCTGCCGAGGTGTACTGACAGATATAGACCCATCGAGATTCTGCTGGTATAGCATCGTGCCGATGTCCATTCCATTGCGCCGTAGGCAGTCCAAGGCTCTCTGCAACTGCAAGGATTCGATCGAGCTCATAGTTGTAATTGTAGAATACGATAACCCTCTCATTGCTTGAGAGTATGCGCTTGGCTTGCTCTGAACGCCAGTCATTGTCACTGACCACCTTTCTCAAGATTCTGCAGACCCCACCTGCGTCTCTAAGGGGTTCCTCTGTCCAGGGATCCATCCGGTTCTTCACGACCCACTTATACAAGTCACGGTCGTAGTCACAGTAAACAGTCTCCCTCTCACGAGTAGTGTGTCGCTCCACCGGCATCTCCACAAGGATACTCCGACGCAATCGCTGCAGCTTTGCCTCCCCTATGTATCGTTTGACCTTGGGGTATTTTGCGAAGCGGTCAAATATGACGTGGTCCTCCATGAACTCCGTACGAGTCCTGAAGAATCCGTGAGCCATGAACACCGGGAGGTAGTCCATCCAGACATCTCCAGGGGTAGCTGAGAGCAGAAGCCAGGTGTTCGTCTTAGTAATCTTCAAGAACTCCTTGACCCAGCGCCCACTGCCGGAAGCACGCTGTTCATCAAAAAAGAATACCGCGTGTTCTCGATCCGAGTACTTCCCGATATTGTTCCACGAGTCCACCACGATGGATGAACCTGTGAAACTACATGCAGGATCTGTACTCAGACCGAGACGCGCAGCTTCCTCCTCCCACTCAAGGGAGTCCCGCTTCTTAGCGGTTGTGATGACATACAGCGTAGGGGAGCCCTTGACCTTTTTCTTAGCCAAGGACCCCCTTTTCTTGAACGAGGCGGCGTTACAAACCGACGTGAGGTACCACGCCAGGCTGGTCAGGGTCTTCCCCGAACCAACGCCACCCGCCAAGATGCTGCCGTTCTGCAGTTGACGCACCGCCTGGATCTGCTCAGGTCGGTACACAACTGTCATTCAATCCTCCTATCCAAAGATCCACTCGTCGAACTCAGACTCGTACCGCTCGAGCAAGAAGCCCGCTCGCCTCTCAGCGTACTCCTCCTTGCGGAAATCGGAGTTGCTCTTGAGGTAGAGGTTCTTCGGCTTGAAGTTCCGTCGGTTTCCGTCCTTGTACTGCACGAAGTGGCCGTCCGGAATCTCACCGACAAAAGCCTTCCACACGAGAACGCCAGCCGATCGTTTGACCTGCTTTTTCCCACCGACAGGGTACATCCGATAGAACCAGGTCTGCTTGTCAAGGGTTGGGGTCAAAATCCGACCAGTGCGTCGATTCCGAACCCTACCCAAGGTAGACACCATGTACTTGTCAAGGGGACCAGAGAGGGCCTTCCAGATTTCAGTAGCCAAAGCGAGCCTTTCTATCCGACTCCGACTCAGTACACGAGCCGAAGATGTAGTCATCGAACTCAGACCTGGTCTCCTCGAAGAGAGCGTCCATCTGAGCGTTGTACTCATCATACCAAGCAGTCCGGTACTCCGAGTACGATACCAGCTCCAGGTTATCCAGGCGCGCATTAGCTAGATCGCCATTGCGATGGATGATGTAGTTCCGAGCCCCGGGCTCTCCATTGAACGCACGCCAGATAACAATCCCACAGCGAACCATGGTCTGCTTACCTGAGTCGTCGCGATACAAGGAGAACCCGGGGGCTCCATCAGAACAGCGCTGGATAGTCAGAACCCTCCCCGTCGAGATATTCCGCACCCGACCGAGATCAGATGCCTCATACCTTGAGAAGGGGTGGGGTAAATTTCTCCAGCGTTCAGTCAACGTGGATAGCCTTGACGTGGTCCAGGTGGTACTTCGTCTCAAGCGTGTTGACATCCGTAACGATACGGAGCTTCGTACCAGGACGAGCGTAGTAGTACCGATTCCGATCCTCCTCGTCCTTGAAGACGAAGAAGAGGATATCCGCGGCGATGTTCATGACACGGATCAGCTTCATCGGGACACCGGAGACTGTTACCTCCCAAACCCCATCCTTCCGGAGAACCTCCTTGATCTTCTCGTGGTCAGTGATCTCTTCAGTCGGGTCGTCAAGAGCCCAGGAGTTGGAAGGACCGTGATAGATGAACTTCTGATTCTGCGGCATCTTGAGACGGGTCATGAAGTCCGAGTCCTGTCGCTTGAGGTAGATGTACCAGACAGCATCCTCGTCATCGTCGGCGAGCTCCAGACCCATGACGTGCCAGAACTGATTTGCGTGGTTGAAGATAACCGGGTGCAGATGACGGAACGTGTCGCTGATGTACAGCTCCTCGAACTGCTCGAGGTTGATGCGCTTGGTGCTTCCCATGTGAATAGCCACCCATTCTGTGTTAGGTCGGAACTGAATGAACTTGAACTGAGAGAGGTCCTCAATGAGAATATCCCCACGAGGACGGTCTGAGATTCGGAACAGGTAGGAGTGATCAAATCCTAGGTCATGCACCTGCTCGAAATACAGGACCTGAACAGGACATTCCGCCATTGAGAACTGAACCAACATCTTGTTCCCGCATGCCAGGACGTCTCGAGTATGGATCAGGAATTCTTCCCACCCAATGTACCGAGGGATAACGTAATATCCAGCGGCGTTTACTTCCACGATTCCTCCTCAGAAGTAACGGTGGACGTCAGCAGCCCACTCAGCGTTCTCGAGAACCCAGTCGTAAGTCTGGTGTCCCTTATCATTCGTCATGAGGTGCCGAGTAAACTTCGACTTGAGGTCATCGCCAAGGCGGAAGGTAAACCAACGCCCCTTCTCACGCTCAGCAGTGATGTAAAGATCGGTGGATCCGGGGACAGTCATGAACGACTTGACGTCGTACTTGATGTTCTCGTAGAAGAACGGTGACGGCTTGTGTCCGTCAAGGATCCAGTAGTCGTAGTACTTCTTCGGCGAGTACTGTCGATACATGTCGGTCAGCATCAGACGAGAGCCGTTACTGATCAGCTCACCGTTCTTGACCCTGAGTCGAGTTACAGCGCCATCAGAATTAGTCAGTGTGAGGAGCCATGTATCATTAGGGGTGGGAGTGAAATCTGTGATGAAGAGCTCCTTGTCCCGGAACAGGAATGAGGGAAGCATAACGCCCTCAGTCGTCTTCAGCTTACCGAGATACTTCGAACGAAGCTCGTAGATGTCGACGGGGCCTTCGGGAACCTGGATGAGAGAAACCATTTGTGTGCTCACTTTCTAATACGTCGAGGGATGTCGTACTCGTCGAGGATATAGTCCATGAATGCGAAGAGATCCTTCTCGATCTCATCAGCGAGCTCTCGGTTACGAACCTGAGAGACGTCAACGATGAAGCGATAGCTGTTGTTCTCAGTACGCCTCTCGAGATGAACGGAACACCGTGGCGCACGTCGACGCTCAGGGTTCTTGATGTAGTCGAGCACAATCTCTCGACCAGGCTTGTGATCAGGATGGAGAACTTCTCGAGGAGGCTTACCCTCAGCACGGTCCCACTTCCGAGCCTCAGCAAGAGCTTTCCTCTCGAGCTCCTCCGATTCCTTGACAGCCCTCATGATGTCATCTGCTGTGACGATGAGCCGGCTAGCCACGTGCGCTCCTTTCTACAAGAATGGGGTGACCCCCGGGCCCTTTTACCGACCCGGGGGCTTTAAATCAACCGCGGCGCATCTCTCGGATGAAGATCCAGATGAGCCAGAATCCTCCGGTCACAGAGACCATGAAGACGTCGAACAGGAAGTTGAAGAAACCGTAGCGTCGCATATTACCAGTCCTTTGCTTCAAATCGTCCGGGTTCTGTGATTTCGAACTCTTGTGTCTTCTTAATGATGTGTCTCACCGACCGAAATGTCCCGGTGTAGCAATGACTCTCATAGCAAGAGTCATCATGCAAACAAGGGCCCATCTCGACCACGTTGAGATATCGAGGATCCCCCCACCAGGTTTCATACGTGATGACGAATCGTTCCTCAGTCTCAGGCCAGGCCATCCAGATCTTGAACAGGTCCTCGCCGGTGATCTTCATCAGGCAGCCACCTCCTCATCGTACTTGGCATCCAGCGGGTCCTCGGCGATCGTGACATACATCGTACCCAAATATGCCTTCACGCCGGAGTTACCGTTGACCTCCCACTGGTAGGGATTGATCGTGAGGTCCACGTTCAGGATCTCGACATAGTCCAGAGAGTTGACCGTCTGCTCGTTGATGAACACCTTCCGTCGAGTCAGGTTCGGGATGCAGACAATCTTCGGAGGACGTGCCCGGTAAGACACCTCCACCTTGAGATAGTGAACAACCGCATCCGGGTCATTCCGAGACTCCCGGGTCTTCAGGTTCCAGCCATCTCGATCGAGGGCCTCAACCATGTCCTCGGGGATCTCCACACAAAACGTGCGCTTAGTCCCACCAGCGTAAGGACCCTCGGCGGAGAAGTCCTTGAAGAAGATGCGGGCGTTCTCGATAGTCAGGTTGCCAAGTCGTGCCATTGTGTGCTCCTTAGAAGTCGGCGTGAATACGGAAGTCCGTGTGAACTCGAGAGGTGTCCCAGGATCCGATCTCCAGGACCTTACGGATGAACCCTGTGAGGTTCTTGCGCTGCCGGCACTTGAAGAGGATCGTCTTGATACCGTTGGGATATGAGATCTCCCCAAAGACGCAGTGGGGCTGTCGGTAGAAGCTGACCTCGACGTCATTCTCGAGGTCAAAATGCATCACGCCCATGAGCGCGCTGGAGAAGGCCGGGGTAATCGTTGACCGCTTGTCGATGAAGGGCTCCAGATCCAGACCCTCGAACTCGCCAGCCTCCTCTCGAAGCTGACCGTCGGGGGTGAAGTAGTTAATGATGCTCTTGTCTCGCTGGCTCATGCAAGCCACTCCTTCTTGAGATCGATCTTGTCGTGCATGATCTGCCTGAGGAACTCACAGGCGATCTGGTACTCACGGTTGTTGTAAATATAGATGGGCTTGATGGTGATGTCCTCGTCGTGGAGGAATACCCGCATCACGATGATCCGGTGAATTGGATCATAAGTGACAATGAAGCTGTCCCCGTTCTTGAGCTGATACTCGATGATGTCTGTAGTATTACAGATGACGAGGATATCCTCAAAGTCATTCTTCTCACGATACTCGACTCCTCGGCGGAATGCCTCGAAGCAGTCCTTAAGCTCGATGAACTCGGTATCGATTCGAAGGTGTGTCTCGTGTGGGACAATCTTTCCCGGCATGTGTGCTCCTTTCAGAAAAGCCTATACCCCAAGTTAATGGGATATAAACTAGAGATCAGTCTTCGATCTCGACGTGGTCTCGAGCTTCCTCGACGGCCTTGACTGTAGCGTCGAACTGCAGCTCCACTTCGCGGGCAACGATTGCGCTAGCAGCAACACCTGCGCCTACCGAACCGAACCAAAGCAGAATCTTAGCGATTCCATTTGCGTTCGAGACAATAGGCTTGGTGAGCTTGCTGGCAATCATACCAGCTCCAATGGAGGAGAGTCCGGAGATGATAATCTTGGCAACGGGCAGCATGAGTTTTCCTTTCGAGTAGAGGGGTCTCATTATACCCATGGTTTTTGACGCGGACCCCCGGGCCCTTTTACAGACCCGGGGGCTTTGTCAGACCATATCAGGTCCAGTTAGGACGGAAGCATCCCGCGTCCTGCAACCACGTGGCGTGCCACCTGAAGTCTAGCCAAGAGAAATGCCATTGCCAACGTCCGCACATATTATTTCACCTCCTTCTTACCAGAGCTGTCGAATGAAAGCTGAGAGACAGTCCTGCGCCTCGAGTCGGGCATGAAGACCAGCTCGTTCAACCCGTCATGGGAGAACATATATGCGGTCCAGTTAACCCAGTTGAAGCACAGGATCTTCTTCTCTCGAGGGCAGGCTACTCGGCAGTAACCAGCCTGGTCCTTGAGGATACGGGCATTCCAGTACTTGTTGACCCGACCCTCAGGAGAATATACAGTCAAGGTGAAGTGCTTGACGTTGCTTCCATAGATGATCTCATCGTCAGTAACCGGATCTCGATCCTTCTCGATTGAGAGTTCCTGGTAAGGAAGCCAGCTATTGATCGGATCAGCCATCAGTCCCAAGGCTCCAATCGTATGCGTCAAGCTCCAAGGGTGAAGGCCTCGAAGTCGCCGAATTCTCCCACCGCAGCCTTTGCAGTGTCAGCAAGACCTTCGAAGTAGTCCCAAGCGACCCACTCCTTCCAGTCGTCTGCGTGGGCTTCCTTGAATGATTCGAACTGTACCCACCTGTAACCGGTACTGCCTGATGCGGCATGGTAGTTACCATCTTTCTCGCGGAGAAGGATCCCGCCTCCACGGTTCACGGGGACGAAGGCGCCGGTCTTACCGACGAACTCCATCTCTGGCTTCTCTTCTGTTCCGTTGTTGAGGTACAGAGCGGTGGTTACGCTCTTGGTCTCCGCCACGTCTCGAATATCCAGC
This sequence comes from uncultured Rothia sp., assembly GCA_937935205.1. Taxonomy (GTDB): domain Bacteria; phylum Actinomycetota; class Actinomycetes; order Actinomycetales; family Micrococcaceae; genus Rothia. Next base: position 5,068 of record CALGXU010000063.1, on the reverse strand, counting down.
TCCTCCTTCGAGAAGAGCTCCTTGAAGACGTAGGGGTGCTGGAACTGGGCACCGGTAGCGCTCCACTTTCCATCCTCGTAGTCGACATAGACGGCCTTGTTCACGAGACACATACGGTCGTAAGTAGCCTCGTGCTCGAAGGTGTAGCCGTACTTCTTGCCGAACTCCATGACCTTCTCGATGATCTCGGGAGTGGCCCTCGGGATCTTGATCGAGTCGGTCTTGATATGCGCAACGTCGAAGCCCTGCTCCTGGACGAAGTGCTTCAGATCCACCATAAACAGAGCGCCACGCTTTGCGACGATGTTGTCGACGTTCCGAGGGTCCTTGAAAGCATTGGGGAACTTCGCTGCAGTGAGACCGTACACGGAGTTGATGACGATCTTAAGAGCAAAGGCCAGTGCCTCATAGTCCACGCCCTCCTCAAGGAATGGCTTGAGAGCTCCGTCTAGCAGAGATCCTGCGAGCTTGTCGTCGTGGTGCTTGATGGCGACTCGGGCTTGCTTGATCTCGCTGAAACGCTTAGTGTATCGGTCTCCGAAGAGGTTGAGACACTCGATTGAAGTTGGATGCATTGACGCAACGTCGAGAAGTGCGACGTCGACGTAGATTCCTGGCTCGGCGTAGACGTATCCGCCCTCACCGACCTCCTCCCCACGATAGGTAGACTTGCCGAAAGAGTACTGATAGCCAGGGAATTGCTCACTGAGATCGGTGTAAACGAATTCACTTTGAGGGTTCCTGTTCTTCCCGAAGATGATGAACTGACTGTGCTTGTTCGTCGTGTCATTAGGAGTCAAGCCAGACAGCTCGGCAAGCATAAGGCGGGCCTGCCAGTCCGCGTGGAGGTGGTTGAAGACCTCCTCGGTTGCAATAACATCGTTATCACAGTACTCCGCCACCTCTTCCCAGCGATCCTCTGGAACATTCTCGTCCCAAGGAATACCGAGCTCCTGGTGATGCAGCCCAAGCTCGATCTCCCACTTCTTGAGGGACATCTTGGTGGCTGCGAAGTCGTACACATCTGTGTAGGACAGGTTATACGCCTCGACGAACCCGGCCGTGATGCTGTTCTCGATGATGCGCTTACTCAAGTCATACAGCTTGGCGTTGTTGAAACCTAGCGTACGAGCGTAGAGAATATGGTTGTCGTACTTCCGGCAGTTGAATCCGACAAGCCGCATCTCACAGAGGGCCTCGATCTCTTCGGGGGTGGGGTTAATCATCCGGTGTACCTGCGGATTACCCTTCACCTTCCAGTTCACGAGGAACAGGTTCGGGAACACCTCACAGTCGAAGAAGACCATCTCGCCAGTGGGAAACCCTATGGACTTCTCCTCAGGATCCTCATTGGTGAAGGGCATCTCCATCACGGTCTTGATGGCTGCCTCGGACTGATTCGTCGAGTTCATGGCGAATGCCAGCACCCTAGGCTTCAGATCCTTAACGTCATAGACCATCCCCTGTTCCTTGGCGTCACGGAGGATCTTAGCAATGAAGTCGATCGAGGGCTTGGTCGAGGGGTGGATCTCCTTCCGAAGGTTGCGTTCAATAAGCTCCCTGACCTTCTTCTCGTTGGCCATGGTGGTCTTGTTGATCACTTTCTTCTCCTTAAACGGCAGCCCCTCTGAAATATGAGCCACCGGGATGTTGTTGCAGTGGGTGACTTTCCTCCTTAGAGAGGAATCTCCCGTGAAGACCTTGATCTCAATGTCTTCGTCGTAGAGTCTCGCCAGTTCGGTAGGGTCTCCGTCGTAGATGTAGTGGAGGTGAACTCCATTACCACCTTGACTGGTCTCGGCGTAGGTAGGGGGCCATTCTGAGGCGGCCTGTAGGTTTCGATTAAGGTCCTTCCGACCGTCCTCCTTGATATCAAAGTCGATGACGATGTGGTTGTCGGGGACTTTGACGTAGTGGACCTCATGAGTGTCGATGTCCTTTAGAGTGGTATGAACGTTCGCCCATCGGAACTGCGGAGTGCCAGAAGATCCGGCTTGTTGTGCCGGGCAATCAGAGAGGCTCTCGTCGAGAATGGATTCGGAGCAATCCAGGTCGAGCGAATATGGCTTCTCTGGAGCAGCTTCGAGTTTGGCAGGATCCAATAGGTAATACCGGAAGCCGGAATAGACATTGCGTAGTCGATCACCCCCACACTGTCGTCGCTCATCGAAGTGATTGAAGTAATCCTTGAGCTCTTCCCGGAACTTGTGTCGACTTGCCGGGTACGGGATATTACTCTCACTACAGTACTCCTTATACAGCTTGTACGCCATGGTGAGACTAACGAATTCCTCTTCCTTGAAGAGGAGGTAGTTCTCCTCAACAAAGTTGTAGATTACGTTAGTCTTCATCATCATATCCTGGGGCTTATAGGCGTCGTAGTAGTGCTTACCAAAACTCCTATAAACCCCAAGACAATGATTCGCAATCTTTCCAAGCTCGTCACGGATCTGTGTCATCAATGTCTGATATTCGTCAGCCCCCACAGTTTGTCCGGTAGGGGAGATATCAATCAGTCGACGAATAATACCAGACTTCGAGTCCGTAATCTGGACAGGCTTGTTCGTACCGATGAAGAGTAGGGCATTGATCCGCTTGGGGTAGCGCTTCACGCCCTTCTCGTTGATCAGGATCGTCTCGTGGGCCACCACGCTGTTAAGAAGGCCATTAGTCTCGATCCTGGAGAGGTCTCCATCTTGATCAATGGCCACGAGCGAACTCCTGCCGAGAGAGCTGGTCGCAAACTGATCTGACTTGGATCCAAGAGCTCCCGCATCAAACGTAGTTGTGTAGCCTTGGAAGAGCAGCTCCAGAATATTGAGGACGGTAGACTTACCAGATCCCGGGGGACCATATAGGACAGCAAACTTCTGAATCCTCTTAGAGTCGCCAGCCACGATGGAGCCGATGAGCCACTCGAGCTTTCGTCGAGCATCCTCATCATATAGAGTTCCAATGAGAGTTCCCCAAGCGTCCGGCTCACCCTCATCAAGAGAGTATGGAAGCCTTGCAGTGGCATAGTCTTCCTTTCTAGGAGTACTGTCCGCAAATATGAGCTTGCTGTTAAGCTCCTGCCCGTTGTCAGGGAGCCTGGACTTCCAAGTCTGGAAGCTGGTCCATAGTCCATTGCTGTAGTTCGACAGCGGTTTCACAACGGTCTCGATCTGACCCTTGTGATTCTTCTGGTGCTCGAAGAGGGACCGGTCTACAAACGTAGCGACGTCAAACTCGTCCGTAGACCAGAGCCCCTTCTCCTCATCCCAGATGGCCTGGAAGTCTCGCCCCTGAATGAGAATATCCCTCGATCTTCCGACGAGGAACTCAGGGTAGATTTCCACCTTTCCACTTTTTGTGGTACGCTCGCAGATTCGGTAGAAATCCATGAGTCTCCTTTACAAGTAATGTTCGTTTGCGTAGGCGTTCATCTGGGCCCAGAGTTCTGCCTTCCGCATGTCGCGTGCGCCATGAAGAGGGATCGCACGAAGAGGGAACATGGATCCGTGCCCCAGCTTCGTGTAATCCCTCGAGTTAATCCGCTCGAGAATAGACTCTACCTCTTCCTCGTGGCGGGGGTTGAACAGGGCCTCATCGGTGTAGTCGTAGAGACCGCAGTTCTTCACCATCTCCCAGAAGTACCATTCGAGGGAATATGGCGTATCATCATCCTCGAGCATCATATCCATACGCTCGGCCAAAGCGATGAACATCTCAAGCATGGAGCAAGACTGCTCGTTAAGCCAGACGTAGGATACGTCATTATTCTCTCGAATGAACGCCCTACGTAGGTCAATACCATCCTGTGCACGGTTGATGTCGTTCTGGATCGTCACCCGGAACGGCGTCTGGTGCATGATCTCGAGCAAGCTCATGAAGGACTCCTCGGGACACTCAGCCATGCGAGTATCCCCGGTCCTATCCACAAGCCACTCGAAATATGAGTTATCCGGTGCCGCCTCGATCATCACTCATCCTCGTAGTACTCAACCCCGAGAACTGAGTGCTCGTACGAGTCGTCGAGAATGGTGACCTCGAAGTCCGCGTGTCGGCTCATGCTTCGGACATAGATGATGGAATCGGAGGCAGAGATTCCGCTGATGATGTTGTCGAACCAGGACGTGTCCTGCATAGGAACGCCCCGGTTATCAGCGAATACATCGTCCTCCAAGTAGTACGTGAGCTCGACGTGCTCCTGGGCCTTGGGGGAGTTGTACTCCTCCTCAGTAATCTGGTAGGCCTCGAAGTGCTGTCGATCCATGGTACGCTTGACTACTTCCTCCTGGTCGGAATCTTCCACAGGAGTCGGAGAGTAATCCACAACAGCTTCCGGTACCACATGCTCAGGGTCGGGTTCCCCACCCTCTGAATCAGCGCCATCTCCCACTCGCTCTTTGTGCTTCGCTTCAGCAATTTCTGCAAGCTCCTTGTTGATCTCAATTGTTGCTTCTTGGAAGTCCTGCTCGAACTTGCGAGCAAGAACGAAATATACGCCAATGCCGCCAGTGACAGCTCCGGCTGCGAAATATGCGATCTTCTCGAACATGACACCTCAGATCTTGTCGTACATCACGCCGTCGACGTTGAAGTCCAGCGCCCACTTAGTGACGGTACGGCCGTTCTTGTCCTCACCCTCGAAAGTACCCTCGAAGATGTTGAAGTCGACGAAGTCATCGCCGTTACCCTTGACCCAGCCAGTCACAGCACCAGCAGGGGTGTGCGGGAATCCGAGCATCTTGTAGACCTCGTTGAGGAAGATGTGTCCACGAGTCTGAAGAATATCATTTGCGTACTGCTGCTGGCACTTGAGGTGGAGCATAGCCAGGTCCTCGTCAGCGGACCAGTTCACGTTCTCGTCGTCGAAGATAACGCCGTAAGGCGAGACTCCGTCAACAGCAGAGATGGCCTCGAGAGTCATCTCGTCCTTGGTGAGGTCCTCATCGGCGACAGAGACGATAGCGTCAAGCACCGCGTCCTTACCGAACTTAGACTCAACCTTCTTCTTGTAGGTCTTGAAGGCCTGGTCCACAGCGGCATACGCTGCAGCGAGAGAGGCATTGCGCTTAAGCATAAT
>CALGXU010000062.1 GCA_937935205.1 uncultured Rothia sp. | reverse complement strand
TACTCCGCATAACCCTTGTTATCGCTCGAAATCAGAGTATTCTTCGAGGTCAAAGACGTCGGGTGAATCGCGAACCAATTCAGAACCGCACGAGTCTTACCATTACGCTCCAGGCGCAGAGTCATATTGGTCGGATCGGTACCACCGGGCATTTTGGAACGAAGCTCAGGAGAGTCCAGGTTGAATGCCTCACGGGAGCGATTAACACCCACGCCAGTCAGCTTCGAAGAAGAAATCGTCAGGTTACCCGGAGCTAGATCCTTGGTCGCCTGGCGGATTGCCTTCAGTGAACCGTTCACCTGGGCATCGAAAGTGTCCTGATGGAAACCCAGAGTCGTAATGTTGTACAGGCTCTGATGCGTAATACCACCCGGAGTTGCATGGGTGTGGGTCGCGGTAATCATAATGTTCGACTCATCGTATACGGAGCCAAACTCAGCACGAATACGCTTAACCAGTTCATCACGCAGCGACTGCCAGCTAGTCAGCGTATCGAGCACAACAATGAGATTGCGCTTACCCGAAGCGCGATCCACAGCAATGAAAGCACGTGCGTACTGACGAGTATGTACGCCACTGCCCTTCTGGGAAGAGTCGCCATAGCCCATGAAGCCGACTTCACCAGGCTCACCGGTAATATCCGCTGCACCCGCACCAACCAGGTAGGGGGTAGCGCTAGCACTCTGAGAAACAGGGGCCGCAGTTGCAACCTGACCTGCGGGAAGAATTGCAGAAGCAGCAATAAGGCAGGCCGCGCCAATACGAGCAAGAGAATGCGCAGGTGCCTTAAAACGTGAAAAAACAGAAGAGCGCTTTTGCTCCCCTGCAGACAAGGAGGAATTCTGTTCAGATTCGTGAAGCTGTGACGTTCCGGAAGACAGTCGGGTGCCGCCAGTAGTCACCCGTCCGGAAGAGAATGGAGTGATATGCATGCCTTCAAGAATAGAACCTAGTCAAAAGGCTTTCCAGTCGAATTAGCACTATTCAAATGAAGAATATTCATTCTTTTTATACCTCAAAGAAAAACGAGCAAATATTCTATTTATAGCAGTATTGGGGCGAATTGCAGGGAGTTCCACAAAATTTGATCACCACCTAATTTCTTACCCAGTCAAGAAATTTTCCCAATTTGAAAAATAATGCACTCCAATGATTTTTTTATAAATAAATTCGCCCACTAGGCAAAAAATATACAACCTTCACCTGAAGGATAAAGAATACTAAAGCACTACCTTAAAGAAGGCCTCCCCTCCCCCACCTATTCGTTAAACAAAGAACGCGGATACCCGAGACAACTCGAGTATCCGCGTTCTTTATCAAGGACCAGGTCAGGGTTCTAAATCCCCAACCTACCCCTCACGGCAGAAGCCTTAGTCCAGACCACGACCGTACTCATCCAGCGAAACAGCCATAAAGCCGCCGTTGCCGTAAGTGTACACCTCGTTATCCATCTGGAATGCGCTCGGGTAACCACCGAAAGTGTCCAGAGCCTGCATACGCTCAGCAGTAGCCTGGGCGCTGGGCTCAACCTCAATATCGTTGTAACGTGCCAGACCGGTACCGGCGGGAACCAGCTTACCGATGATCACGTTCTCCTTCAGGCCGAGCAGCGGGTCAGTCTTCGCCTCCATAGCTGCCTGAGTCAGGACACGGGTGGTCTCCTGGAAGGAGGCCGCCGACAGCCAGGACTCGGTAGCCAGCGAAGCCTTGGTAATACCCATCATTTCCGGACGGCCAGCTGCGGGCTTCTTACCCTCAGCCAGTGCCTTGCGGTTAGCAGTCTGGAAAGCAATGTTATCAACCAGCTCGCCAGGCAGCAGATCGGTATCACCGGACTCAATCACGGTCACGCGACGTAGCATCTGGCGAACAATAACCTCAACGTGCTTGTCGTGGATTTCCACACCCTGCGACTTGTACACGCCCTGAACCTCGCTCACCAGGTGCTTCTGAGCCTCACGAGGACCACGAATACGCAGAACCTCCTTCGGATCAACAGAACCGGTAGCCAGCTGATCGCCAACCTGAACGTGATCGCCGTTCTGCAGCTTAGAAGCTGCACGACGTAGAACAGTGTAGGACTGGGGTTCGGAACCATCGTCCGGGGTCACCACAATCTTGTAGGACTTCTCGGTATCCTCAATGGTCACGCGACCGGATACCTCAGAAATCGGGGCGACACCCTTGGGGGTACGAGCCTCGAACAGCTCCTGAATACGAGGCAGACCCTGAGTAATATCGTCAGCCGAAGCCACACCACCGGTGTGGAAGGTACGCATGGTCAGCTGGGTACCGGGCTCACCAATCGACTGAGCCGCAATAATACCAACAGCCTCACCAATGTCCACCAGAACGTTCGAAGCCATCGAACGACCGTAGCACAGTGCACACACACCAATAGCGGACTCACAGGTCAGAACCGAACGGACGCGAACTTCCTTCACGCCTGCCTTGAAGAGCTTCTCAATGAGCTCATCAGAGACATCCGAGCCAGCAACAGCCAGAACGTTGCCAGCCTCGTCCTTCACGTCAACCGCAAGGGTACGACCGTGAATCGAAGTCTCAACATCCTGGTGCAGACCGCCGTCCTCGTCAATCAGAGGCAGAACCAGACCGCGGCGGGTGCCACAGTCGTGCTCGCGAACGATAACATCCTGCGAAACGTCCACCAGACGACGGGTCAGGTAACCCGAGTTAGCGGTACGCAGCGCGGTATCAGCCAGACCCTTACGTGCACCGTGGGTCGCGATGAAGTACTCCAGAACCGACAGGCCCTCACGGTACGAGGACTTAATCGGGCGAGGCATAATCTCACCCTTCGGGTTCGACACCAGACCACGGATACCCGCAATCTGACGGACCTGCATCCAGTTACCACGTGCACCGGAGGTCACCATACGGTAAATGGTGTTCAGACCACCGTGAGAGCTCAGGTTCTCACGCATAGCCTCTGCAACCACGTCGGTAGCCTCGGTCCAAACCTTAATCAGTTCCTGACGACGCTCTTCGTCATCGATAGTACCGATCTCGAAGTCGTCCTGAATTGCAGCAGCCTGCTTCTCGTAGCGCTCCATAATTGCCGGCTTCTCAGCGGGAGTAGCAATATCGGAAACAGCCACGGTCACGCCCGAACGAGAAGCCCAGTAGAAACCGGAGTTCTTCAGGTTGTCCAGAGCACGAGCCACAACATCCATCGGGTAACGCTCAGCCAGATCATTAATCAGGCTACCCAGGCCCTTCTTATCTGCCACGCCAGAGAACCAGGGGTAATCCTTCGGCAGAGCCTGGTTGAACAGGACCTGACCAACGGTGCAGTCCAGCAGAACGGGATCGCCAGGCTTGTAACCCTCGGGAGCTTCCCAGCCCTCAGGAGCAACAAACTGGTCACCATCAAGGAGAATCTTCACCTTGGTGTACAGCTCAATCTCGTGACGATCCATCGCCATCAGAGCCTCAGCCACAGAGGAGAATGCGTGACCCTCGTTCTTCTGACCATCGCGAGGAGTGGTCAGGTGGTACAGACCAATGATCATATCCTGCGAAGGAACAGCCACGGGGCGGCCATCCGACGGCTTCAGGATGTTGTTCGAGGACAGCATGAGGATACGAGCCTCAGCCTGAGCCTCGGGAGACAGCGGCAGGTGAACTGCCATCTGGTCACCATCGAAGTCAGCGTTGAACGCGGAGCAAACCAGCGGGTGCAGCTGAATAGCCTTACCCTCAACCAGCTTCGGCTCAAACGCCTGAATACCGAGGCGGTGCAGGGTAGGTGCACGGTTCAGCAGAACCGGGTGCTCAGCAATAACCTCTTCCAGGACGTCCCAAACCTGCGGGCGGAAACGCTCAACCATACGCTTAGCGCTCTTAATGTTCTGAGCGTGGCTCAGCTCCACCAGACGCTTCATAACGAAGGGCTTGAACAGCTCCAGAGCCATCTGCTTGGGCAGGCCACACTGGTGCATCTGCAGCTGAGGACCAACCACAATCACGGAACGACCCGAGTAGTCAACACGCTTACCAAGCAGGTTCTGACGGAAACGACCCTGCTTACCCTTCAGCATGTCAGACAGAGACTTCAGGGGGCGGTTACCGGGGCCGGTCACCGGGCGACCGCGACGACCGTTATCGAACAGCGAGTCCACAGCTTCCTGCAGCATACGCTTCTCGTTGTTCACGATAATCTCGGGAGCGCCCAGCTCCAGCAGACGCTTCAAACGGTTGTTACGGTTAATCACACGACGGTACAGGTCGTTCAGGTCGGAGGTCGCGAAACGGCCACCGTCCAGCTGAACCATCGGGCGCAGTTCCGGCGGAATAACCGGAACAACATCCAGGACCATACCCAGCGGGGAGTTGTTAGTGGTCAGGAAGGCGTTAACAACCTTCAGGCGCTTCAGAGCGCGGGTCTTCTTCTGGCCCTTACCGGTCTGAATGATCTCCTTGAGAGCCTCAGCCTCAGCCTCCAGGTCGAAGGACTCCAGACGCTTCTTAATAGCCTCTGCGCCCATCGCACCCTCAAAGTACAGGCCGTACTTATCAATCATGGAACGGTACAGTGCCTCGTCACCCTCAAGGTCAGCGACCTTCAGGTTCTTGAAGCGATCCCACACGCGATCCAGGTGCTCAGCCTCGCGCTCGTAACGCTTACGCACCGACGCGAGCTGACGCTCAGCGTTATCGCGCAGCTTACGCTTCTCAGCAGCCTTGCCGCCCTCTGCCTCAATACGAGCCAGCTCAGCCTCAACCTCACGGCTGATAGCGTTCACATCAGCGTTCAGGGCAGCCTCAAGCTCCTGCTTCTCACGGTCGTGAGCAGCCTGCAGCATCGGCAGATCCTCGTGACGAGCCTCCTCGTCAACCTTAGTGATCATGTACGCAGCGAAGTAAATGACCTTCTCCAGGTCCTTCGGAGCCAGATCCAGCAGGTAACCCAGGCGGGAAGGAACACCCTTGAAGTACCAAATGTGGGTAACAGGAGCAGCCAGCTCAATGTGGCCCATACGCTCACGACGTACCTTAGAGCGAGTCACCTCAACACCACAGCGCTCACACACAATGCCCTTGAAGCGCACGCGCTTGTACTTACCGCAGTAGCACTCCCAGTCCTTGGTGGGGCCGAAGATACGCTCGTCGAAGAGACCGTCCTTCTCGGGCTTCAGGGTACGGTAGTTGATGGTCTCGGGCTTCTTAACCTCACCAAAGGACCAACGACGGATGTCGTCGGCGGTGGCGAGGCCAATTCGCATCAAACCAAGCGAAGATTCGTTGGACATATCGGTCCTAATCTCTTTCTGTAAGTTTCTGAAGACTTGGGTTAGCGGGCGGGAACCCCACAACGCACGCGAGCGCATGCGGGGTTCCCCACCCTAGAAGGAGGCGGTGCTTATACCTCGTCGACGGAGCTAGGCTCGTCGTGGGTCAGGCTCACGCCCATATCTTCTGCTGCCCGGAAGCCTTCTTCCTCCGAGTCGCTCATCTCAATAATCTTGCCGTCGGTGGAGAGCACCTCGACGTTCAGGCACAGAGACTGCATTTCCTTGATAAGAACCTTGAAGGATTCGGGGATACCCGGCTCAGGGATGTTCTCGCCCTTCACGATAGCCTCGTAAACCTTCACACGGCCCGCCACGTCATCGGACTTGACGGTCAGGATTTCCTGCAGGGTGTATGCGGCGCCGTATGCTTCCAGCGCCCACACTTCCATCTCACCGAAGCGCTGACCACCGAACTGCGCCTTACCACCCAGGGGCTGCTGGGTAATCATCGAGTACGGACCGGTGGAGCGAGCGTGAATCTTGTCATCCACCAGGTGGTGCAGCTTCAGGATGTACTGGTAACCAACCGAAATCGGGTCCGGGAACGGCTCACCGGAACGGCCGTCAATCAGACGTGCCTTACCGGAACGGTTGATCAGACGGTCACCATCGCGGTTCGGGTTCGAGTGATCCATGAGGTCGAACAGTTCGTCCTCGTGGGCACCGTCGAACACCGGGGTTGCCAGGCGGGTCGGGCCGGATTCCTTCGGGAAGTTCGGCATGCGCTTGAGCCACTCGGGCTCGCCCTCAATCTTCCAACCCTGCTTAGCCAGCCAACCGGTGTGGACTTCCAGAACCTGACCAATGTTCATACGACCGGGCACGCCCAGCGGGTTCAGGATAACGTCCACGGGGGTACCGTCTTCCAGGAAGGGCATATCCTCGATCGGCAGGATCTTGGAAATAACACCCTTGTTACCGTGGCGGCCTGCGAGCTTGTCGCCGTCGGTAATCTTACGCTTCTGAGCCACGTACACGCGGACCAGCTGGTTCACGCCCGGGGGCAGATCGTCCTCATCGTTGTTCTCGCGGTCGAAGATGCGGATACCAATGACGGTACCGGACTCACCGTGAGGAACCTTCAGGGAGGTGTCACGAACCTCGCGGGACTTCTCACCGAAGATTGCGCGCAGCAGGCGCTCCTCGGGGGTCAGCTCGGTCTCACCCTTGGGGGTGACCTTACCAACCAGGATGTCGCCAGCCTCAACCTCAGCACCGATGTGGATGATGCCGCGCTCGTCCAGAGCCGAGAGAACATCCTCGGACACGTTCGGGATATCGCGGGTAATCTCCTCGGGGCCCAGCTTGGTGTCGCGGGCGTCAATCTCGTGCTCCTCAATGTGAATCGAGGTCAGCACGTCCTCAGAAACCATGCGCTGGGAAAGGATGATCGCATCCTCGTAGTTCAGGCCTTCCCACGGCATGTATGCCACGAGCAGGTTCTTACCCAGTGCCAGCTCGCCGCCGTCGGTGGAGGGGCCGTCAGCAATAACGTCGCGGTATTCGACGCGCTGGCCTTCCTTCACCACAACGCGCTGGTTATAGCAGTTACCCGGGTTCGAGCGGGAGAACTTCATGATCGGGTAGGTGGAGACAGAGCCGTCGTCGTTACGGACGATAACGGTCTTAGCGTCCACGGAGGAAACCACACCGGGCTTCTTCGCGAGCACGGAGTCACCGGAATCCAGTGCTGCGTACTTCTCCATACCGGTACCGACCACGGGAGCCTCAGACTCCAGCAGGGGCACAGCCTGACGCTGCATGTTAGCACCCATCAGTGCTCGGTTAGCGTCGTCGTGCTCCAGGTAAGGAATCAGGGCGGTAGCCACAGACACCATCTGGCGCGGGGAAACGTCCATGTACTGAACGGCGCCGGGAGCAACCAGAACAGCTTCACCAGAACCATCACCCGCACGGCAGAGAACCTCGTTCTCAGCGAAGGTGCGGTCCGGGTTCAGCGGCGCGTTTGCCTGTGCGATAACGACAGACTTCTCATCGTCAGCGGTCAGGTAGCGGACCTCATCGGTCACGCGGCCGTCAGTCACCACGCGGTAGGGGGTCTCAATGAAACCGAAGGAGTTGATGCGACCGTAGGTTGCCAGCGAACCAATCAGACCAATGTTCGGGCCTTCAGGGGTTTCAATGGGGCACATACGACCGTAGTGCGAGGGGTGGACGTCTCGAACTTCCATGCCTGCACGGTCACGGGACAGACCGCCCGGGCCCAGTGCGGACAGACGACGCTTGTGGGTCAGACCTGCCAGCGGGTTGTTCTGGTCCATGAACTGCGACAGCTGAGAAGTACCGAAGAACTCCTTGATAGCTGCCACGACGGGGCGAATGTTCACCAGGGACTGCGGGGTGATAGCGTCCACGTCCTGGGTGGTCATGCGCTCGCGAACCACGCGCTCCATACGGGATAGACCGGTACGGATCTGGTTCTCAATCAGCTCACCCACGGTACGGATACGACGGTTACCGAAGTGGTCGATGTCGTCGATATCGATCTTGAGGGAGATCTCCTCGCCGTCACGGACGCCGGGGATGCTGGTCTCGCCTGCGTGCAGAGCGCAGAGGTAACGAATCATCTGAGCGATGTCGTCCTGGCTCAGAACGGAAGCCTCGGGGGAATCCATGGGAACGTCCACGCCGAGCTTACGGTTCAGCTTGTAACGGCCAACCTTCGCCAGGTCGTAGCGGCGCGGGGTGAAGTACATGTTGTCCAGCAGAGCCTGGGCAGCTTCAACCGTCGGGGGTTCGCCCGGACGCAGCTTGCGGTAGATGTCCAGCAGAGCCTCGTCGCGGTCCTTGACGGAGTCCTTCTCCAGGGTTGCGCGGATGGAGTCGTACTGACCGAACTCAGCCAGAATCTTGGACTCGGTCCAGCCCAGAGCCTTCAGCAGAACAGTCACGGACTGCTTACGCTTGCGGTCCAGACGCACGCCAACCTGGTCGCGCTTATCAATCTCAAGCTCGAACCATGCACCGCGGGAAGGAATCACGCGGGCAGAGTAAATGTCCTTATCGGAGGTACGGTCCGGAGCCTTCTCGAAGTAAGCACCGGGGGAACGCACCAGCTGAGAAACGACCACACGCTCAGTACCGTTAATAACGAAGGTACCGGCCTCGGTCATCAGGGGGAAGTCACCCATGAACAGGGTCTGCTGCTTGACCTCGCCAGTAGCGAGGTTCATGAATTCAGCCTTAATGTACAGCGGAGCCGAGTAGGTTGCGTCGCGGTCCTTGCACTCCTCAACAGAGTACTTGGGGTCAGCAAACTCAGGCTCAGAGAAGGAGAGCTGCATAGTCTCCTGGAAGTCACGAATCGGGGAGATTTCTTCAAAAATCTCAGCCAGACCGGACTGAGCGGGGACAGAAGTGTCACCAGCAGCCTGCGCCTTTTCCAGACGCTCCGCCCAGCGCTCGTTACCAACGAGGCGGTCGAAGCTATCGGTCTGGATAGCAAGCAGGTTGGGAACCTTCAGCGGTTCGTTAATCTTCGCGAATGAAATTCGGCGCGAGACGTTCTCTGCGCCGTTAGCGGCGTCATGGTTAGAGGTGCTCGAAGCGACCAAAATGGGGATCCTTCCACAGACATGTCTGTTAGCAATCAGCCTCCCGGCGACATTACCGGCGACACGACAACCTCAGCCCCCGAATAGAACGGTGCTCGAAGCTATAGAGTCGGACGGAAAAACGTCACCTTCAGCCCGTGCCCACCGCTATATGAAGGCACAAAGGTTAGGGAAAGCGTAAATACTAACGATACAGGAAGAAATCCCTTCTGTCTACCACACCCTCATCAGGAGTGCAAACCTGCCACAGCGTGCACCTAGCATTCCACCACATTCACAGCCAAACCACCCATAGACGTCTCCTTATAGCGGTGAGACATATCCAAACCGGTCTGACGCATCGTCTCAATCACCTGATCCAACGACACGCGGTGCGTACCATCACCACGCAACGCCATACGAGCCGCAGTCACAGCATTCGACGCAGCCATCGCATTACGCTCAATACACGGAATCTGCACCAAACCACCCACCGGGTCACACGTCAGACCCAGGTTGTGTTCCATCGCAATCTCAGCAGCGTTCTCAACCTGCTCGGGAGTACCACCCATCACCTGCGCCAAACCGGCAGCAGCCATCGAGGAGGCACTACCCACCTCACCCTGGCAACCAACCTCAGCACCAGAAATCGACGCGCGCTTCTTATACAGCACACCCACAGCAGAAGAAGCCAAGAAGAAATCAATAACCGCCTGATCACGGGCAGCCTGACCACAATGGCGAATACCCTGCGTGTAATTCATCGCGTAATGCAACACCGCCGGAATAATACCCGAAGCACCATTCGTCGGAGCAGTCACCACACGACCACCAAAAGCGTTCTCCTCATTGACCGCCAAAGCAATCAAGTTCACCCAGTCAATAGCGAACTCAGGAGACTTCGAAGGATCCTCCACCATCAAATCGCGATGCCACGCACCCGCACGGCAACGCACCTTCAGCGGGCCCGGCAAATAACCCACACGCGCCAGAGAAGAGCCAATGCACTCCTTCATCACACGGTAGATATGCAAAATGCCGTCGCGGACCTCCTGCTCAGAACGCAGAGAACACTCATTCGCCATCTTCAACTGCGCAATAGACAAGCCAGCATCATTCGCCATCTCCAGCAGCTCAGCCGCCGAACCGAAAGGATACGGAGGGTTCATCAGTGACGCGCCACCGGTCGCCTCCTCATCACCCTCAACAATGAAACCGCCACCAATCGAATAGTAGGTACGCTCCAGCAGCAACTGCTCACCGGCAAACGCCGCAATCTTCATACCGTTCGTATGGCGAGGAAGAACCGTCAAAGGGCGCAGAGTCATGTCCAGCTCACGGTACTTCACCACCGGGCCGTACACCTTCTGCTCCTCACCACCGGGAGCAGTCACACCGTAAGCAGAAGACGGATAACCCGCCAGAGGCAACGTGCCGTCCACGCTATTGCGCTCAATCATCGCCTCAGAATCAGCAATATTGATTGTCTCCGGTACAAAACCGCACAGGCCCTTCAACGCAGCGCTCATCGTGCCGTGACCGGCACCCGTAGCCGCCAACGAACCATACAGGTCAACATGCACACCCGTCACACGGTCCAGCAGACCCTCATCAATCAGCTCCGCCACAAAACGGTTCGAAGCGCGCATCGGCCCCACCGTATGCGAGCTCGAAGGACCCACACCAATGCTGAACATCTCAAAAACACTGATGTCATACGGCAGAGCCTCTGCCTTCTTCTGGGCGCTACTGGGTGCGCTCTGGTTAATAGCCACGTTCTGTCCTTCAAATAAAAATGTCTGTGCACCGCACCAAAAGATACGCGCCCCTCAACGGAAGGAGCCGCCCATCAATCTGCGGTCTATACGTGCGGACAATCACCCTTGACTGGCCGCTCTAATCCTAACGCACTTCAGAACCATCACAAACTAAGGCTCAGAATACCTCGCGCCCTCCCCCACTATTCAACGCCCACCTCACGGCGCAGAAAAGGCGCCGTGCCCACACAGGACACGACGCCTATCCCCTACAGATTATCTGCAGAAAAAATCTTACTTCTCACGCTTGTAGAACGGCAGAGCCACAACATCAAACGGAGCACGCTTACCGCGGATATCGACATCCACGGTAGAACCAACCTCAGAGAACTCGCGGTTCACCAGCGCCATAGCAATCGGGAAGCCCAGAGTCGGGGAAGGAATACCGGAGGTAACCTCACCGATCTCATTGCCCTCAGCATCCACCAGCTTAGAACCTGCACGAGCAGGACGCTTCGCCTGAGCCTTCAAACCAACCAGGATGCGCTTCGACTCACTCTTAGCCAGCTCAGTCAGAGCCTCACGACCCACGAAGTTAGCAGCCTTCTTCTCCAGAGCAATCTCAACCAGGCGGCCCAGACCGGACTCAAACGGAGTAATGTCCAGACCCAGCTCGTGACCGTACAGCGGCATACCAGCCTCAAGACGCAGGGAGTCGCGAGAAGCCAGACCGGCAGGAATCATACCGAAAGGGTCGCCAGCAGCAGCCAGCTTATCCCACAACTCAACAGCCTTCTCATTCGGAACGAACAGCTCAAAGCCATCCTCACCGGTGTAACCGGTACGAGCCAGCAGAACATCAACGCCAGCAACAGTCAGCGGCACCGAAGCGTAGTACTTCAGCTCGCGGACAGCCTCCTCATCAGAGACGCCAGCAGCCAGCAGAATCTCCTCAGCACGAGGACCCTGAACAGCAATCAGAGACGTCTGATCCGACTCATTCACGAACTCAACGTTGAAATCACCCAGGCGCTCGCTCATCGCAGCAAAGTCAGTGTCAATGTTCGAAGCGTTCGGAACGACCATGAACTCTTCATCGCCCAGACGGTAAGTAATCAGGTCGTCAATGACGCCGCCCTTGTCGTTAACCAGGATCGAGTACTTCGCCTTACCGACCTTCAGGATGGACATGTTCGACACCAGAGCGTAATCCAGGAACGCACCCGCATCCGGACCGGTCACACGGAACTCACCCATGTGGGACAGGTCGAAAATACCGGCACGGGTACGGACAGCCTCGTGCTCAGCAACGTCGTTAGCGTACTTCAGGGGCATATCCCAGCCGCCGAAGTCGGTGAAAGAAGCGCCAAGCTTCTCGTGGACAGAGTACAGAGAGGTCTTCTTGGGGGACATTAGATTCTCCTCACGCACAGCCTTGTGCTGTTATCGTTCAATCGTCGTAGATTTAGTTCACCTCCACAGACACGAGATACGCTGCGGAGGCGGTCCTCACCCGCCCTCAGGAACCTGAGGACGGGTGAGGCAGGTAGACCGCTACAGCCTACCCAGGAGCGTTACAGGCTCCTTATGCTTCCAGGTCGAAAGCCTCCATCGGGGGGCATTCGCACACGAAGTTACGGTCACCGCCAGCACCATCAATACGACCCACCGAAGTGAAGTACTTGTTAGCGCGCAGGCTCGGTACAGGGAAAGCTGCCTGGGTACGGCTGTAGGGGCGATCCCACTCATCAGCGCTCACCACATCAACGGTGTGCGGTGCGTTGCGCAGGACAGAATCCTCCACAGCAACCTTGCCCTCAGCCACCTCGATAATCTCGTCGTAGATGGTCTCCATTGCTTCAATGAAGCGGTCCAGCTCTTCCTTCGACTCAGACTCAGTCGGCTCAACCATCAGGGTACCCGGAACCGGGAACGCCAGGGTCGGAGCGTGGAAACCGAAGTCCATCAGACGCTTGCAGACATCCTCAGCAGTCACGTGAGACTGATCGGTCAGCTGACGCAGGTCCAGGATGCACTCGTGAGCGACCAGACCGCCGGGGCCGGTGTACAGCACCGGGTACTTGTCGTTAAGCTTCTTCGCAATGTAGTTAGCGTTCAGAACCGCATACTGCGAAGAGTCCTTCAGACCCTGAGCACCAGTCATCGCAATGTACATCCAGCTAATCGGCAGAACACCGGCAGAACCGAAGAACGCCTGCGAAATCGGCAGTGCAGCATCGTTGGGGAGCTTACCCTCAGAGTCAGCGCGGTATGCGTCACCGGGCAGGAACTTCGCCAGGTGCTCACGAACAGCCAGCGGGCCAACACCGGGGCCGCCACCACCGTGAGGAATGGAGAAGGTCTTGTGCAGGTTCAGGTGCGAAACGTCGCCGCCGAACTTACCGGGCTGAGCAAAGCCCATCTGAGCGTTCAGGTTCGCGCCATCCAGGTACACCTGGCCGCCAGCCTCGTGAACCAGCTGGCAAACCTCAGCAACCTGCTCCTCAAACACACCGTGAGTGGAGGGGTAGGTAATCATGATGCCGGCAACCTTGGGACCGTACTTCTCAATCTTTACCTTCAGATCGTCAACGTCAATCGAACCGTCAGCCGCAGTTGCCACACCGGCAACCTTCAGACCAGCCAGAGCAGCAGATGCCGCGTTGGTGCCGTGAGCAGACAGCGGAATCAGGACGGTATCGCGCTCGTGGTCACCGTTAGCCTCGTGGAAGGAACGGATAGCGCGCAGACCAGCGTACTCACCGGTCGCGCCCGAGTTCGGCTGCAGGGACACTGCATCGTAACCGGTAATAGCAACCAGCCACTCGCTCAAATCCTTAATCAGCTCGTGCCAGCCCTCAGCCTGATCCTCCGGGACCAGCGGGTGGATGTTCGCGAACTCAGGCCAGGAGATGGGCTCCATCTCAGCGGCCGCGTTCAGCTTCATGGTGCACGAACCCAGCGGAATCATGGTGCGGTCAAGTGCCAGATCCTTGTCAGCGAGGTGACGCAGGTAGCGCATCATCTCGGTCTCGGAGCGGTACTTGTGGAAAATCGGGTGCTGCATGTACTCATCGGTACGCAGCAGCTCAGCGGGCAGATCGTACCGTGCATCTGCCTCACCCAGGGTGCCGCCCAGAGCCTCAACCAGGCTCTTGAGCAGTTCCTCACCGTGAGACTCACCCACGGAAATACCAACACGGTTCTCGTCGAAGCGGCGGATGTTCACGCCAGCTTCCAGAGCCTTCGCAACCAGCTCGTCAGCGCGGCCAGCAGCCTCCACCACGACGGTGTCGAAGAAAGTGTCGTGAGCGATACCGTAGCCCGCAGCCTTCAGCGCGGTAGCAACACGAGCGGCGTTGGTGTGCAGGCGGTTCGCGATAGCGCGCAGACCCTCAGGGCCGTGGTACATCGCGTAAGCACCAGCAACAATCGCCAGCAGAGCCTGAGCAGTACAAATATTGGAAGTAGCCTTCTCACGGCGAATGTGCTGCTCACGAGTCTGCAGAGCCAGACGGTACGCAGGCTTACCTGCAGAGTCCTTAGAAACACCCACCAGACGACCGGGCATGGTGCGCTCCATACCCTTGTGAACAGCCATGTACGCAGCGTGGGGGCCACCGAAGAAGAAGGGCAGACCGAAACGCTGAGTGTTACCCACAGCAATATCAGCGCCCAGCTCACCCGGGGACTTCAGCAGGGTCAGAGCCAGCAGGTCAGCAGCAACGGTGACCAGAGCGTTACGCTCCTTAGCGGCCTTAATCAGCGGCTCAATATCGCGAATATCGCCTTCGTTGCCGGGGTACGCCAGGACGATACCGTACAGGTCGCCCTCGGGCAGGCCCTCAGAGAAATCAGTAATAACGAAAGGAATGCCGAGCATCTCTGCGCGGCCACGAGTCACCGAAATAACCTGAGGCAGGCAACGGGAGTCAATAGCGAAGAAGCCGTTCTTCACCTTGCGGTTTGCACGGTGCATCATGACAGCTGCTTCAGCCACCGCGGATGCCTCATCCAGCAGGGAGGAGTTTGCAATCTCCAGGCCGGTCAGCTCCATCACGGTGTTCTGGAAGTTCAGCAGAGCCTCCAGACGACCCTGAGAAATCTCAGCCTGGTACGGGGTGTAAGAAGTGTAGAAACCGGGGTTTTCCAGAATGTTACGGCGCAGAACCGCGGGAGTTACAGCGTCGTAGTATCCGGCACCAATCATCTGGGCGAGAACCTTATTCTTTGCAGCGTAGCCGGCAATCTTTGCCTGAGCCTCATGCTCCGACAGCGGAGCAGGCAGCTGCAATTCGCCGTCAAGGCGAATCTGGGAGGGGACGACAGCGTCCATCAGCGCATCCAGGGAAGAGTATCCCAGGGTTTCGAGCATCTGCTCTGCGTCTGCGGAACGGGGGCCGAGATGACGATCAATAAAGGACATAGGATTCTCCTATTGGTCGGCGCAAACCGTAGAGGGGTCACGTCGCGCTATTGCGACGAGTCGAACACTTTAAAGTGTCCCACATCTCCACAAAGTTTTGCCACCTTTACCAATATTCGACATGCCCAAACGTCAGACTCTTCTGCCCCGACAAAGCCCACCCCTGTTAGACGAAAAACAGTAGAAAAGCACAAAGTCCGGCTCGTTCCCTCCGAAGAGAAAACGAGCCGGACTCAGTCAAAGCAAACTTCACATACACCCTGCAGAAGGATGTACTAGAAGAACCTACTTAGCGTGGTTGGGCTTGCCACCGTGCGGCACCAGGAATGCCGACAGGAAAGCCAGAGCCGCAGTCACAGCCAGCAGCATCAGACCGATGAAGTAGTTGTTGTGCTCCTGGTTGTAGGTTGCACCCATCACCAGCGGCGGGAAGAAGCCACCCAGAGCACCAGCAGCAGCAATCACACCGGACACCGCGCCAACGTTCTTCGGGTCAGCTGCACGACCCACCCAGCCGAAGACCGAGCCGTGGCCCAGACCCAGCAGAGCAGCCATCAGAATGAAGACAGCACCATACACGTGCTCAGCATTAGGCTGGAACGCGGTAATAACTGCCAGGATCACCACACC
>CALGXU010000061.1 GCA_937935205.1 uncultured Rothia sp. | reverse complement strand
GTAGAAACTGGAGATTTCACTGAGGTCCGACAATACATAGCCCCGTCGCTAAAGTCAGAAGTAAGTTTCTACGATGAGATGAGCGGTCTCTACAAAAAGGGAGGCTGGATTATAGACGGCCATAACGAGTTCGTGTCAGAGGAAAACCCTCAGAAGGTCGACGATCAAACTTACCTTTGGAAGGTTTACCGCAAGTGGAATTTCGTTATGTACGTTCAACCTGACGGTAGCTGGGAAACCCGCGAGAACCGAGAAATAGACAATAATTCCTGGGAACTTTCCTGCACATATACAAATGACCGTTGGCTTATAACTGGTTTGAAAAAAATCAACAAAACCAGCTAAAAATCACCTTCACCGATATAAGGAATACACTTCCATGACTTCCAACCTTTTTACCCGCCGCGCACTGTTGAGCGGCGGCGCATTTATGGGCCTTGCCGCCTTGCTTGCAGCCTGTGGCCAGCAGGCAAATAACGAGGCGGCAGCCATCACCACCTCCGCCGCGCCGAGCGAAACGGCCTCGGCTTCTACAGTAGCTTCTGAATCTCCCTCTGCGAGTGCAACCCCGTCTACTGTCCGCGGCTACTCGGGCGGATCCAAGGCGCCTGACGGCGAGTACCGTAAGGCTGACAAATATGGTCCCGCCCAGAATGTACCGAAACCCACCGTTCCGGAGGACGGCTACAACGAAAAGTCTCTGGAAGGCATGCGCAAGACGATGGATGCCTGGATTTTGTGGGCAAATTACGGCACTCAAACTGGCGACTACTCGATGGCTCGCAAGTTCATTTCATCAAATTTCAAACGTGAATTGGAAGAGTATAAAAATGCAGAAGAGCTTTATAAAAGCGGCGGATGGATCATTGGTGGAATCGACCATTTTCTAGCCGATGGAAACCCTTGGTCCGAAGACGGTGAAACTTACTTCTGGAAAGCCTATCGCGAATGGGATCGTGAGATCTTTGTTGAGTCTGATGGGAGCTGGGTTAGCTGGACCAATGATGACAAAACTGACGATACCTTCAAATTTGAACTGAAGCACAACGGTCAAAAATGGGAAATCATTGATTATGTAAGTGTTGAGGACTAAACATGAGACAGAATATTAAAAATATTTCATTGATAATTATTGGAATAAATATTGTATGCTCATCAATCGCTCCGGCATTAGGTAGCGACTCGACAAAAGAATGTTCATCTGAAAATAGCGCCAAAGTATGTCAAACCACTAAGAATACAAAATATAAAGACAAAAGCGGAGGCAATAGAAACACAGGTCATACCTCAGAAAATATAAATGACGGAAATTACCCATCTCAGTCATCAAATTCAGAACCAAGTACCTACACCACCAAAGGCGCCAACGGCATGACCGTAATTCGTTCCAAAAGTGACTCTAATATTCTTGGTTGCGTAGGTAAGGGCGGAAAGATCGGAAACGTAAAACTTAACAATCTGATTGTTCGTGACGATGGAACCTACATCGATGGCGGCTTCGGCAAGTATAGCCGCACCTCAGAAACCTGCATTCCCAACGATACCCGCACTCTCACCAGTGCCGACAGCCCAGGTCCCACCGGCCCGACCTACGAAGAAATTATGACGGAAATTCGCCATGCTGCAGAGTCGCTAGAGCCGGGCAAACCCACCCTCCACCAGTCCTACAACAACCCTGCAGGCACCGGCCGAGCAGAAGGCGACCCCAACGTCTACAAGGGCGACCAAATCAACTTCTACGTCGATGACGGAGGCCCCTACCGCCTCGAAGCAGACATGCTCGCCGGACACGTCGAAATTGAGCTCATGCCCTCCTCCTATGTCATCGAGTATGGCAACGGAGATACAGACACCAACTACACCGCAGGCAAACCGGTCACCACCTACCCTCGTGAGCGTCCGCGTCAAACGGATACCAGCTACGCCTACCAGCGGTCTGGCAACTTCCACGCGTACGCGACCGTGCATTACACGGCTCGTTTCCGCGTGGACGGCGGTCCGTGGCAGATGATGATGGTGACCCCGCAGGCGACCAGTGACCCGCTGCTGGTGCGTGTGTGGTGGGTTGATGTGGGCCGCGTGGCAGGTGACTGCAGCTACGACGACACTCGTTGGGGTTGCAAGAACGATCCCACCATGGGTAAGAAGGATAACCCGAACCCGCGCTTGCGCAAGGCCGATATCCGTACCGGTCAGCGTTGGCACCTGAACGATAACGGTGACGGGGATACGGAGTATTCGTTGCATCGTGACTGGCCCGACATGTAAAGCCCCCCCCGTGGGTCTTATGCTGAGAAGCCACATGTGTTTCGAAAAGCCACTTCTTTGGTGGCTTCTCGAAACACATGTGGCTTTTCGCCGTTCATAAGGGAGGGGTGGGGCCCCTTCGATAGGTTAGTGTCTTCGCCGCGGGTCTTTAACCCGCATTAAAGTCACTAACCTATCGACAGGGCCGTAACCTATCGAAGAATCCCCCGATCAACAAGCCCCCGCGCCCTCACCGCGTAACAACTCGTAACACCCCCTTGCGGCATACCCCCATAGGGTATATACTGGAGTCATGGAAACCACTAGCAACCAGTGCTGCCACAGCACATCCGCCCAGGTCAGCACCGCATCCGACGCACCTGCCAAGGAACCTACCGAGGCGCACACCGGCGCATGCTGCGGCGGCGAGGCACCCGAAACCCAGTACGGTTACGCCTCCAACAAAGAGGCGCACCTCAAGCGCCTGCGCCGCATCGAAGGGCAGGTCCGCGGCATCGCCCGCATGGTCGACGAAGACAAGTACTGCATCGACATCCTCACCCAGGTTGCCGCGGTCTCCAAGGCACTCCACGCCGTCTCCCTGAACCTGCTCGAAGAGCACATCGGCCACTGCGTGACCGGCGCCGCCATCGAATCCGAACGCACCGGCGACCCGACCATCGCAGAGGCAAAGGTCAAAGAGGCAGCCGCCGCAATCTCCCGCCTCATGCGCAGCTAGACGCACCGCGCCCCAGCGCGCCGCATCTAAACGCCCCGCCCCTAAACACCGGGCGGCCCCAAGTTTTCAACCCATTACCGAAAGGAAATCATCATGAGCACCACCACCGTTAAGGCAACCGGCCTGACCTGCAACCACTGCGCTATGAGCGTCAGCGAAGAGATCAGCGAAGTTCCCGGCGTGACCGGCGTGAACGTGGACGTCGTCAAGGGCGGCGTCTCCACCGTGACCATTGAGCACGAGGGCACCCTCAACACCCAGGCTATCGCAGACGCTATTGTGGAGGCTGGCTTCACCCCCGCTGTCTAGCGCGGCAGCCGGCTCGATTAGGAGTCATCATGGCTTATCCTCCGCAGTACATTGCGATGATTGTTGGCGCGGTCCGCACCCTTGTCGGCACCGAAAACATGCACCTGCGCGACGCGATCACTCGCGTGGCCAGGCAGATGAATCTGGATGCGGCGCTGGTCGATTCGTGGGTGAAGCAGAGCCCCGAATATACGGCGCGTGAGGATGCGCCCGGCGCCGCGCGACGTAGCGGCACGAGCGCGAATAAGCGTTCCGCCGAGCACGAGCAGGGCGTGAAGGCGCGTGAGAAGGCGAACGCTTCGCCGTTCCCGCGGGCTGCCGTGAAGCGTGCCTACGGTGTGTCTGATCGTGGCGCGAAGGTGACCGGTATTCGCCCGCACACGACCAGGCCGGATGGGCTACCCGGCGACCACTGAGCCGCCGCAGCCCTACTCTCGCCGCCGCGTTCACAGCCGCCGCAGCCTCGCGGTTTTACCCGCAGCTTTCACCCCCGCGCGCGCTCGGCGCCGCGTCCTGATACTGCGCCAAACACCGCCCGGGGCGGGGTCCTTTGGGGCCCCTCCCCCGGCTTGGTGTGTGCCTTTTTCTACCCTCCCGTTTTTGAGTTTTGAGGAAGTATTGTGTCTTCTACACAGCCTTCACCAACCACCCGTGAGCCCTCATCACAGAGTGAACGCTCTCTTTTTAATCCCACTGGAACGGCCGTAAAATCAACGGAGTCCACCCGAATCATCCACGTGGATATTCAGGGTATGACCTGTGCATCCTGTGTGGGTCGCGTGGAGCGTAAGCTCCGCAAAATCCCCGGCGTTGACCCGGCGGTGAACCTGCCGCTGGAGTCGGCGCGCGTCATCGTGCCCGAGGGTGTGAGCGACGAGCAGATTGTTGAGACCATCAACAATGCCGGCTACACGGCGCACCTCAAGAACGGGCCGCGCGCGGGCGCTGGAACGAACGCGAGCGCATCCGACGGCGGCAACCAGCACAGTACCCCGAGCATGAACGGCGGCTTTACCGACCGCATTATTTATGCGGCGATTTTGGGTGTGCCGATTTTCTTGATTTCGATGTTCCCGTCGTTCCAGTTCCCGAATTGGGGTTGGGTTGTGGCGGTTCTGACGGCACCGGTTGCGTTTTGGTGTGCTGCGCCGTTCCACCGTGCGGCGCTGATTAATGCGCGTCATGGCTCGTCCACGATGGATACGCTGGTGTCTCTTGGCGTGGTGTTGGCGTATTTCTATTCGCTGGCGCAGCTACTCATGAACCCGGCGTTGACGGCGCATGTGCATCATGCGGGCGGTAGTTTCTGGTCGATGTTTACCGGCAACCATGCGCCGCTGTATTTTGATTCGGCGTCCATGGTGACGCTGTTCCTGCTGATTGGCCGCGCGATTGAGCACCGCACTCGCAACCGTTCTTCGGAGGCGCTGCGCACCCTGCTGAGTATGGGTGCGAAGGAGGCGACTCTGCTGCGCACCGATAAGCAGGGCGTGACGAAGCAGGTGCAGGTTCCGGTGGAGGCCCTCATGCCGGATGACCTGTTCCTGGTGCGCCCGGGCGAGAAGATCGCCACGGATGGCGTGGTGGTTGAGGGTTCGTCGGCGGTGGATGCGTCCCTGCTGACGGGTGAGTCTGTGCCGGTTGAGGTGCATCCGGGTGATGCGGTCACGGGTGCCACGGTGAATACGTCTGGTTCGTTGACGGTGCGTGCGACCCGCGTGGGCGCTGAGACGACTCTGGCGAAGATGGGTGAGCTGGTGGCGAGCGCGCAGGAGACGAAGGCTCCGATTGCTCGCTTGGCGGACCGTGTTTCTGCGGTGTTTGTGCCGGTGGTTTTGGTGATTTCGGCGCTGACCCTGGTCGGTTGGTGGCTGGTTTCTGGTGACGGTGCGGCGGCGTTTAATGCGGCGGTGACGGTGCTGGTGGTGGCGTGCCCGTGCGCTTTGGGTTTGGCTACTCCGACGGCGTTGCTGGCGGGTACGGGTCGCGGCTGGCAGTTGGGCATTTTGATTCGTAATGCGCAGGTGTTGGAGGCGACGAGCACGGTTGATCGCGTGGTGCTGGATAAGACCGGTACGGTGACGACTGGTGAGATGTCTGTGGCGTTCTACGGCACCTTTGGTGACTATGAGTCGGCGGGTGACTTGTCCGGTATTTCGCCGGATTCTACCGGTTCCAAGAACGAGCGTTCCCTGTCTGTTCTGCGTGATGCTGCCGCCGTGGAGGCGCTGAGTGAGCACCCGATTGCTCGCGCGATTGCCGGTTTTGCCCGTGAGCAGGGCGTGCTGGCGGAGGGCGCTTCGGCACCGAGCGTGAGCGGCTTTGAGGGTGTTCCCGGAGGCGTGCGCGGCGTGCTGAGCAGCGCGGGTGACGGCGCTGAGAGTGGCGCCTCCCAGCTGGTTGTGGTGGGTACTCCCGAGTACCTGCAGGCAGCGGGTGCGCAGCTGAGCGAGGGCCAGTTGGCTCTGCTGGATCAGGCTCGCCGGGCGGGTCTGACGACGGTGGTTGTCGCCCGCGGCGAGGCCCCTGATGAGGCCCCGAGCAGCACCTCCGCTCTGCAGCCGGTCGGCATGATTTCGGTTGCCGACACCCCCAAGCCGGAGGCGGCAGAGACCATGACGCAGTTGCGTGAGCTCGGCCTGGAGCCGATCCTGCTCACCGGTGACGCCCCGCAGGTTGCGCAGGCGGTCGCCTCGAAGGTCGGCATTTCGGCTGAGAACGTGTACGCCGGCGTGACCCCGGAGGGTAAGTCGCAGGTGATTGAGAAGTTGCAGGCTGCCGGTCACCGCGTGGCGATGGTCGGCGATGGCGTGAATGACGCCCCGGCGCTGGCTCTTGCTGAGCTGGGCATTGCGATGGGTTCGGGCACGGACGTTGCCGCGGAGGCAGCCGATATTGTGCTGACCCGTTCGGATGTTGCTTCGGTGGTGACGGCGCTGCGTCTCTCCCGCGCTACGCTGCGCACCATTAAGTCGAACCTGTTCTGGGCGTTCGCCTACAATTCGGCGGCTGTTCCGGTCGCCGTGGCGGGCCTGCTGAACCCGATGATTGCGGCTGCGGCAATGGCGTTTAGTTCGGTGTTTGTGGTGCTGAATTCTATGCGTCTGACGGCGTTTAGGAAGTAGCGTTCCGCCGCTATACGGGCCGGTCACACAGGCCAGCACCGTTATACGGGTCGAATTGCCTCGCGCGATTTTAAACGAAAAATTCAAAAGCGCATCTCACCGTGCTTTTCGCACGCTAAAAGATATAAAGAAATGCACCGCCCGTGTAAAGGCGGTGCATTTCTTTATATTTAGTTTTCACGGGCGGCGGCTTGAACGCCTAGCTCAACAGCCCGGCAAAACCTTACGCCCAGGTGACCAGGTCCTCGATGGGGCGGCGGCTCTTCGTCGCAATCTCGCGGGCACGGTAACCGAAGGTCACAGCCACGGACACGCCGTACTCTTCCGGGTCGAACAGGCCTGCGGAGGCGAGCAGCTCGTTCACTGCTTCGTAGTTCATACCCTCAATGGGGCAGGAGTCGATGCCGAGCATTGCGGCGCCGGTCATCATGTTGCCCAGGGCGATGTAGGTCTGCTTGGATGCCCAGTCGAAGAGCGCGCGGTCGCTTTCCAGGATCTTCATGTCGTTCTTCTGGAAGTCACCGTAGCGTTCGAGTGCGGCTTCCATCTGCTCTTCGGTGAGGTTGCGGCCTTCGAGAGTGCGGCGCATCCACGGGGTGTCGTAGCGCAGGCCCTTCTTCGCCAGCAGTACGACCAGGTGGCTTGCGTCATCGAGAGCACCAGCCATGCCCCAGGCAATCGGCTTGAGCTTTTCGCGCAGTTCGGGGTCCTGGATGACCAGGAACTTCCACGGCTCGGTGCCGACGGAGCTGGGCGACAGGCGCGCAAATTCGAGGATTGCGGCGAAGTCTTCGTCGCTGATACGGCGGTCGGGGTCGTAGGCGCGGGTTGCGCGGCGGCGTGCGAAAATTTCGAGGGCTTCTTCGCGGGTTACGGTCACGGTTTCATCCTTTGCATGAGGGTTTCAATACCCTGTCATGCTACACCTGCGGAGGGTGCGGGCAGCCAAATTGTGAGCCATTACGCCCAGAGCACGTATGTGCGAAGCAATCAGCCTCGAGGGGTTTAAGGAGGGATTTAGGCACCGGCTTTCATCCACACATCGGAAGCAGCTCGGCGACCGAAAATGACCGCGCGGATTCCTTGGAAGTACAGAATATACGCCGCCCACAAGCCGCAATACCCGGCGAGCGCATCCATGATGCCGTTGCCGACCGCCCAGTGCAGGCCGAGCATGACGGGCACGTACATCACGAGCATGATGAAGCAGCCGATTGCCAGGTATTTCACGTCCTGCGCGCCCATGAGAATACCGTCCAGGGTGAACACGTACGCGGCGATGGGCTGGCCGAGCGCGATGATGACGGTGGCGATAGTGAAGAGGAACGCCACCTGCGCGTCCTGGGTGAACATCCAGGAGCCGAAGAAGCCGATGAGCGGGCAGATCAGGCCGGTGATGACGCCGTAGATGAGGCTCATGCGCAGCAGCCGGTTTTTCAGCTGGCGCACCTTCACGCGCTCGGATTCAACGTTCAGGTCGCGTTCGCCGAGTTCCTTACCGAGTAGCGCCTGGGCGGCGATGGCGAGGGAGTCCAGGGCGTAGAGGAAGAGGTTAAATACGCCCATGCCGAGCTGGTAGGCGGCGGTGTGTTCGGTGCCGAATCGTGCCACGACGAACACGGTCAGCAGGGAGGCGATGCGCATGGACAGGGTGCGCAGCATGAGCCAGGAGCCGAGCGAGAGCACCGAGCGCATGCCGGTTACGTCGGGTGCCCAGCGGACGGCGTGCTCGCGGGTGCCGCGCATCATGACCGTACCGAGCGCGGCAGCCATGCCCCACTGGGTGAGGGAGGTGCCGGTCGCCGAACCGGCGACGCCCCAGCCGACCGGGTAGATGAGCAGCCAGTTCAGCACAATGTTTACGAGCGTGCCGACCGTGGCGACTTTGAGCGGGGTAACGGTGTCTTGCAGTCCGCGGAGCGTGCCGACCTGCGCGAGGATAATCATCATCGGCGGAATACCCCACAGCGAGTGGTGCAGGTAGTCGAGGGCGTAGCTCATGGTTTCGTCGGTCGCGCCGAGGCCGCGCAGCAGCGGGTCCGCGAAGGCGTATCCGGCGATCATGAGGAGCATGCCGAGACCGAAGGCGACCCACACGCCGTCCACGCCGATCTGCCAGGCGCGGCGCAGGTTCTTCTCGCCGAAGGCGCGCGCCACGGCGGGCGTGACGGAGTAGGCGAGGAAGTTCATGAGGCCCACGACCGTGGTGACGAGCGTGGCGGCGATGCTCATGCCCGCGAGTTCTGCTTTGCCGAGCTGGCCGATGAGGGCGGAGTCGGTGAGCACGAAGATGGGTTCGGCGATGAGCGCACCGAAGGCGGGGACGGCGAGGGCGAGGATGCGCCGGTTCAGCGAAGGCTCGGCAGTATTGGCGCTGGGGCTCGCGGCGGTATTCTTCGCGGGCGCGCCGGGTTCAGCGCCACCGGACGCGATGTTACTGGGTTCGGTGCTACCGGATTCAGTATTCGGGTGCTTCTGTGTGCTCATCCTTCTAGGCTACTCCCCGCCGCCGCGGCGGGTGCCCGGGCGCGGGGCGGGGTGCACTCTGCGAGATAGGTGTGCGAGACGGGCGCTGTTAGGCGCCTCGGCCGCGCAGTTCGTCGAGGGCGCGGCGTTCCTTCTTGGTGGGGCGGCCGCTGCCTCGTTCGCGTTTGGCGACCGGCGGCATGGAGAGGTAGGCGGGGCGCGGACCGGAGAGGTCTTCGTAGCAGGTGACGGCGATGGGGGCGCCTACGCGTTTGACGAGGAGTTTTTCGACTTTGAAGACGCGTTCCCAGCCGGGGTAGCGCACGCGCACCACGTCGCCTTTTTTGAGTTTTTGGGAGGGTTTGGCGGGGGCGTCGTTAACGCGCACGTGGCCGCCTTTACATTCGTCGGCGGCGAGGGAGCGGGTTTTAAAGATGCGCACCGACCAGAGCCAGAGGTCGAGCCTGGCGCTGGTTAGTGCGTTGGTGTCTTCTGCGGTCATGTGTTCATTGTGGCGCGAGGCGGGCGGGGCACCAAATCAGGTGCGCCCACCTACCCGTGCTGCGCTTCCGCCGTTTTCGCAGTGGTTTCGGCGGGGTTCCATCATGGCTTCGCCGAACCGCGCTGCAACCGGCTCAGAACCCGCCACGCGGCGGAAAATTTTCTGCTGCACGAACCTCCCTATTGAGCGCGAACCCGCATCCACTAGGGGTATTGTTAAGTCACCTTCTCAAGAAGTGTTCTCAAGGCCACCTAGTTCGCGTGGTCTACGGGGGGGGTTGTGGCCGCGACGCCACGGGCTCCCCGTAACAGATTGGATATACACCATGTCAGCTTTGAAAAAGCTCCTGGCGGCTACCCTCATCAGCACCATGCTGTCCTCTTGCTCCTTCGGCCCTTCTCTAGAGAAAGATGAAAGCGCCCGAGCGATCTTCGACGCAGAAAATGACCAGGTAATCCTACCCCTGGACGCATACGACACCACCGGCAAGGACGAATACTACACCAAAGCCCTTGAGCTCGCCCGCAAAAAGTGTTTTGCCGAACACGGGCAGCACTACAAGATGTTTGTCCGCACCGAGGGATCCGGCAGGAACCTCGGCAGGACCTACGGAATCTGGAACGTTGAGTACGCCCAAAAATACGGCCTCCACAAGAGCGACGAATCGAATACGCTGGATCTGTCCTCCCCTGCGTCCTCATCCGACCCTGGGAAGGATGTCAGCACCGAATGTTATCAGCGCGCCAGCGATGAAATGAAGCAAATTGGAGAGATCCCATTCGGCTCCGCCACGTATAGGCGTTTGGAAACCGATGCCCGAAATGCCGCAGGCGATAGGCAGCTCAAAAAATCTCTCGACGACGAGTGGAAGCGATGCGTCAAGGACAAGGGTCTCACCCCCGATAGTGAGATGACCGTCAAGGAAGAAAAGAACATTCCTCAGAGCACCACCCCCTCAGAAGAGGAAATTCGAATCGCCACTATCCAGGCGCAGTGTAATCAGGATGTAGGCCGTTCGCAGAAGCTCTACGACCTGGAGGCGCAGTACCAGAAGCCGCTTGTCGCCAAGAACCAGGCTGCCCTGGAGAATGAGCTCAAAGAATTCAAACGCAAGGATGAGCAGTTCAAGCAGTACGTTCTCGACAACCAGTAACAGCGTATAACAGCCGGTAATAGTCGGTATGCCGAAAGGGTGTGTGCCGTGTTCACTGAACACGGCGCACACCCTTTTCTGTATGTACTAGCTGCCTAGCCCGTGGCGGTTATGCCTCCACCTTTGCGGGGCGGCGCTCCTTGAGAGCCCAGCCAATCACGCCGGCGAGCAGACCGCAGGCAATCCAAGAACCGAGCACCAGCCACTGGCCGCTCGTTGCAGCCTCCGGGAAGTACGCGATGGAACGCAGCAGAGTCGAGGAGGCACCCGGAACCATCATCTGACCGATAGCACCCCAGGCACCGGGCAGGAAGACGCTCGGCATGGTTGCACCGGAAATCGGGCTGCCGATGAACATGGTGACGACGGCGCCCAGGCCCAGGCCTGCGGCGGGGGCGAGCAGGCTACCGAAGCCAATCATGAAGGATGCGGTGGCAAGGTAGGTGGCGCTGAATGCTGCCCACAGGGTTGCGAAGTCACCGGGGATGAAACCGAACCAGGTGCTCAGAATCAGGGTGGTGAGTGCGCCAGCAATCACGGCGTAGAGGGTAGCGGTGGCGAAGCGACGCCAGGTGCCCTGGACGAGGGTCAGGGACAGCACACCGCCGAGGGTTCCGCCCATAACCAGGGGGAATGCGGCGATTGCGATGCCGCTACCGGAGCTATCGCTTTCGCTCAGGGGCACTACGGCGGTGGTCTTCACGGTCATAGCCGAGGCCTTTTCAGCTTCTGCCTTCATCTGCTCCAACTGGGCGGCTGCCTGTGCGCCCTGCTCACCGCCGGCCTGCACCGCCTGGGTGAGGGCTTCGGTCTTAGCGGTGAGTGCCTTCTGCTGAATCTGCGCGTTCAGCTGGGTGGCAACACCGTTGAGCATCTGGGTTGCTGCGGCGTTGGCGGCGGGGGCGGTGAGCACCTCGGGGGCTGCACCTTCGGTGAAGACGATAGCGCCGTAGGTTTCGCGCTGCTTGATCTGGTTTTCGGCGTCTTCGCGGGAGGTGGCCTGCTTCAGTTCGAAGGTTTCGATGCCGCGGTCTTTGAGGGACTGCTCAAATTGGCTGACGGTCACTTCGGGGCCGGTGATGGAGACGGGCAGGTTTTTCGCTTCCATGGTTTTGGTGGGCCAGGTGAAGGCGAGGATGACGACTGCAACAATCAGGGATGCCAGCAGTGAGGTGCTGATGACTTTGATCCAGGAGGAACGCTCGGGGGTTTCTGCCGGGGTCTTGGTGGTTTCGGTGGTAGTGGGGTTGGTAGCGCTCACCGATTCTGCGGTGAGCGCGGTGGTGGGTTCGTTGCTCATGACAACCTCCAAACAAAATGCCTGTTTCGTTTACGGGACAGAACTCTACTCCCGTTTTTGACCGAGCGCAAACACAATAGCCATTTTGTTTACAAAGTCACAAAAAGAATTAGTGTTGTGTTTACACCTTCCAAGCGCTACACCCCCTAGACTGGAACCATGCCCCGACTAACAGACGCCACCAAAGCCGCACGTCGCACCCAAATCATCGAAGCAGCCATCGCCTGCTTTATCGAACACGGCTACACCAACACCTCCATGAGCGACATCATCAAAGCCTCCGGGCTGTCCTCCGGATCCATCTACTCGCACTTCGCCGGCAAAGAAGACATCCTTATCAGCGCCATCAACGAGCGACTCGACAGCCTCAAGGAACTCTACGCCGCACTCCCCGAAGGCGCCGGACCCCAGGATATTCTCGAAACCATCCACACCAACCAGATGATTAACGAGAACTTCTCCGCCATGCTGCGCATCCGTCTTGAATCACTCCACGCACCCGAAATTGCAAAGGCAACCGCGGACACGATTCCCCTACTGCAGGGCATCATCATCAAGACCCTGACCCCCTGGGCGGTCGAACAGCTGCGCGTTCTGCACGAAATCAACCCCGATCCGGCACAGCGCACCCCCGAACAGGAGGCGCTCATCGCCGACTACGCCCGCGACACTGCGGACGCCTTCATGATGGTTTTCCAGGGGTACATGCTCCGCTCCTTCGTCGGTAGCGCCGAGGAGAAGGACCGCCTCTACCGCGTCGCAATGGCACTCCTTCCCGAGTAGCTAACCGCCTGATAGGCCCTGAAAATCACCCTTATACGGTTGCCTTTCAGGTTTATCGGCAATTTTTGGGCGCTGTGCTGCCCTCACAGTCTGCAGGCGTAGAATCGAGGAATTATGACTGAATCCTGCACCCCCGCAACCCCCGAGCCGCGCGCCAGTGACCCCTCCGAGCTGAAGAATCTGCGCGCCGCACACGCGGATGAGCTATCTTCGCGCACGCGCGCCACGAGCATCCCGGCGGACTCCTGCTCCCTCTATGACGACGAGGCTCTCGGCGGCACCGCCGGACGTGCCACCGCCTGGCTGGCACTCGAACACGTGGGCCAGTGGGGCCGCGATGTGCTGGACGGCTCCGCCCTCGGCGAGGAGCTTTCGGCGACGTTGAGCGAGGCAGTCTCGCAGGCGGGTTTGAAGTTCCTGCTGATCCGCCAGGCGGGCAGGGCGGGGCGTGTACTGCACGGCGCGCCGGATGCATCCGGCAACCCGACCCACCGGGTGCTCTACGCGCTCTGCTCCCCGGGTGAGGAGAAGCTCTACTCGTTCAGCGTGAGCACCCCCGAGCAGCTCCTCGACCTACCCCTGGGCAACCCCCAGGAGTTGATTCAGGCGACCGGCGCGGAGCTCATGGACTCCCCCGCCATTCTCGTGTGCACCCACTCCAAGCGTGACCGCTGCTGTGCCCTGCGCGGTCGCCCCATTGCGGCGCACCTGGCGGATATCCTGCCGGGTAATGCGGTCTGGGAGTGCTCGCATACGGGCGGTCACCGCTTTGCCCCGGTCGGCATTATGCTGCCCACCGGCTACACCTACGGTCGCCTCTCGGAGCCTTCGGCGCTGGCGGCGTACCTGTCGCTGGCGGGTCGTTCCATTCCGTCGTTGCACGGTCTGCGAGGCCGCAGCACGGATACCCCGGTGGAGCAGGCGGCGGAGGTTGCCGTACGCCTCGAGCTGGAGAAAAAGGGTGAAGAAGTAACCTCTGGAGGTTTGGTTTCACGTGAAACATCGGCAACGGAGGCACTGAGTACACTCCGTGAGGCAGGCATTGAGCCCCCGGCAGATACCACTGAAGACCCCACCATGGAGGCGGCACTCACCTCCCACACCGACGGACGCACCTGGGTCACCTTCTTCGAGCGGGTCACCCTTGAGCCGCGCCCCAACTCGTGCGGCAAGGGTCCCGCAGATGCTTTCAGCCGCGAGCTGCTCGCACTGCGCCAGCTCTAGCACCCGCACATGATGTAGACAGCGCGAAGCCCCGGCGGGTACCTTTGAACTGCGCCCCGAAACTTGGACGCATTAAATAATAGCCGCTACACGGCCTCCCGCAGGGCCTGATCCCGATACTCCACCGGGGTCAGGCCCCTCAGCTTCACCTGACGCCTTACCGTATTCCAATGCATGATATAGGCATCAAGATCAACCTTGAAACTCTCGAAAGTTGGCCAGTCCTGCCCGCGAAAAAACTCATCCTTCAGATGCCCGAAAACCTGCTCAGTAGCGGCATTGTCGATACAGTTACCCTTGCGTGACATACTCTGAATGAAACCATTCTCAGCGAGCATACTGATATAGGTCTCGTGCTGGTACTGCCACCCCATATCCGAGTGCACAATCGGCTCAACCCCCTCAGGTTTGGCCTCCATAAGTATCTGAAGCATCTCTTGCTGCTGGACAAGATTAGGGCACATCGAGATGGAATAGGCAACAATCTCTTTACTGGCAAAATCATAAACCGGAGCAAGATACGCCTTACCAAAGGAAAGCTTAAACTCAGTGACATCAGTACCCAACTTCTGCCAAGGACCAGTCGCCGTAAAATTGCGACCAATAACGTTAGCGAACCTTTGCCCCACCTCCCCCTTATAGGAGCTGTACCTACGGTAGGGCCTCTCACGACGTATACCGCAACGCAACCCCATTTCACGCATCATCTTCAAGACCGTCTTATCGGCGATGCGCACCCCTTCCTCAGCGCGCAGGCACATGGCCACCTGCCTATGACCACACCCGTTAGGGGTTCGCGAAAAGATCTGTGCAACCTTGGGACGTAGATGCACTCTGGTTGACTGCTGGGGGTGAGCCAGCGCGTAGTAGTAGCTCGATTTGGCAAGGCCAGCAGCTTCGAGCAAATCACGCACCGCGTGTCCCTGCCCTGAAAGCTCAGCAACCACTAGGGCTTTGTCCCGGTTTGGGAGCGCCTCTGCGCCTTCAGGGCAATCGATTTTTTTAGGTACGCCACCTGCGCCTCAAGCTTGCGCACACGCGCGGCGAGTTCCTCCTCACGCGTTGGTGGCACCGCCCGCACCGACCCCTTTGGTCTGCCCTTGGGCTTAGGCTTAAGCGCCTGCGCGCCGCCTTCACGGTATAGCCTGCACCACTGCTTCAACGGTGTCGCGCTTGCAATACCGAAATGCGCCATCGCCTCGGGCTTACTCATCCCACCGTCAACTACGGCCGCCGCTGCGGCGACCTTGGTCTCGTAGTCGTATTTGGTTCGTTTTACTCCCATGGTAAGAAGCCCGTCCTTCCCGATGACGCGGTACATTTTCTGCCACTCTCTCACAGTCGCGGCGGACACACCAAGCCTTTTGGCGGTCGAACTATAGCCGAATCCTTTCTCAAACATCTGTGCTGCTTGTTTCCGAAGCAAACGATCATGTCTCATTCCCTGATTGATAGACATGAAAAGCCTCCTGTTTCTTGGACTTTAGTTTTGTTGTCCAAGAAACGGGAGGCAGTTCACTTCTCGGGTACCCGCCGGGGCTTCACTGCATCCAAAATTCGCCGTATCCAAAATTCGCCGTATCCAAAGTTCGCTACATCCAGAGTTCACTGCATCCAGAGTTCGGTGTAGCCGGGACCTCAAACTTATCCGGCGAACGGGTTCGGTGCGCCGATGTACTGCAGCTCGGTGTACTCCTCCAGACCCTCGGGGCCGCCCTCGCGACCCATACCGGACTGCTTCACACCACCGAAGGGTGCCGCCGCGTTCGAAATGACGCCGGAGTTGTAACCAATCAGGCCGAACTCCAGACCAGCCGCCATACGCGTAAAGCGCGGGTGGTTGCTCGTGTACACGTACGCCG
>CALGXU010000060.1 GCA_937935205.1 uncultured Rothia sp. | reverse complement strand
CCGCCTCAAGCGGCCGCTTCTGCACGAGCCGGGTGTCATGACCGCAACTGTGCCCTGGGCGATGCACGAGGACGAAGTGTATGATGAGATTTTTGATCAGCGTTTACACGGCGAAGAATCAACGGTAGAAGCAGAGGACCAAATGGCAGCTATCGTCCCGAAGATTACTCGTTCTGCCGGTGGTGGCCGTGAACTGATTCAGAGTAACCGCCACGCGGTGTACCGCGGCCGCCTGCACGAGGCGGACGCTACGGCACAGGGCCGGAACAACGGGCAGAAGCGTACCGAGCGGTAGGTTTCTGCTCCGCCCGGCGTTGCGCTACTCGCTGTGCAACTCGCTGCGCAACTCACCCAAATAGCCCCCCGATAGGGGCTGGACTTCGCCTTTTGTAATTGAGGAGGCGCCCTTTGCCGGGGCGTCGGAACCGGAGTAAAGGTACAATCCGGTGTAAAATAATTCACATTAAGTGATTCTTTAGGAGACAATGCTGTGACTCACCCTGCTACCACGCCTGCCGCCTCCAACAACGTAGACGGATACAGCGTCGGGCAGACCCTCACCGTTACCTGTGAGGCACCCGCGCACGGCGGCGCCTTCGTAGCGCGCACCGAACAGGGCGTCATCTTCGTGCGTCACGGCATCGTCGGCGAACAGGCAGAAGTGCGCATCACCGCAATCGGCCCCAAGCGCCGCTTCTACTTCGCAGACGTCATCTCCGTACCCGTACCCTCCCTGGCACGCCGCCCCCACCCCTGGATCCAGGCGGATGCGCTCGCAACCGAAGAGGAACGCGCCGCAGCAACCGGCGTACCCGAACTGCTCGGCGGCATGGAATACGGCCACATCAGCCTGGCTGAGCAGCGACGCTACAAGACCGATATCGTCCGCACCCAAATCAACCGACTGGGCGGCCTGCCCCTCGAATCGCCCCTGCTGACCAACCGCATGGTTGAAGAGCTGCCTCTGCGCGATAACAACGAGGGCCTGTCCTGGCGTACCCGCGTGCGCTACAACGTGACCAAGGTCCGCACCCAGCCCGGTAACGAGCCCGGCAGCCAGAAGAACAGCGGCAAGAAGAGCCCCGCCGTCACCTGGCGCGTCGGTATGCACCCGTACCGCGCCTCCCAGCCCGTACCGGTCGTAGACTTTCCCCTCGCCGCACTCGAACTGCGCAACCTAGAGCTTGAGCGGCTGAATCTGCGCGGTGTGCGCGAGGTCGAGGCGACCGTCTCCTCCCGCGGCAGGGTTCTCATCCAGTTCATCGTCGACCCGCGCTTCTCCATCGAAGAGGTCGCCAAGGACATCGAACAGCAGGCAGCCGACGCCTGGGGACTGCTCGCCAAGCGCAAGATCTCCCTCTTCTTCACCCCGCAATCCACCTCCAACGGCAAGCCCAAGCGCGGCCGCCCCGGCTCCTCCCACAGCCCCTACCGCCGCGCACCCGAAGGCGACCAGC
>CALGXU010000059.1 GCA_937935205.1 uncultured Rothia sp. | reverse complement strand
TCGTAACAAGGTAGCCGTATCGGAAGGTGCGGCTGGATCACCTCCTTTCTAGGGAGACATACACTAGCACAAGATGTTAGATGTCACACTAGGTCGACACTTTGGTCACCTACATTGTTCAGTTTTGAGAGGTCAACTCTCAAAAGTTAGTATTGACAAGCTTTCAAAGTTTGGGTATACTAACAAAGCTGTTCTTTGAAAACTGCATAGAAGATAATAACAAATTTATGATTTGGTCTCTTAGAGTTGACTCTAAGGGTTAGACCAAGCACATAGATTCTCTAAATTAACTTATAAGGTGAGAGCATCCGAAAGGATGACTCTAAAGCAAAAGACATAACCATATGTCACTATCAAGTAAAGATAGTAAGGGCATACGGTGGATGCCTTGGCTATACTGGCCGAAGAAGGACGCGGTAAGCTGCGAAAAGCTACGGAGAGGTGCAAGCGACCATTGACCCGTAGATATCCGAATGGGGGAACCCGGCAGAGAAAAGCTCTGTCACCCATACCAGAGAGTATGAGGAGGGCACCTGGGGAACTGAAACATCTAAGTACCCAGAGGAAAAGTAATCAAACGAGATTCTCTTAGTAGCGGCGAGCGAACGGGGAAGAGCCCAAACCGGACTGGTTCGCCAGACCGGGGTTGAGGACTGCTAACAAGCATAAATGGGATAGACGAACCGACTTGGAACGGTCGGCCGAAGAAGGTGAAAGCCCTGTAGTCGAAATCCTGCATATGTGGAGCAGTATCCAGAGTACCACGAGACACGTGAAACCTTGTGGGAAGCAGGGGGGACCACCCTCCAAGGCAAAATACCAGTATGGACCGATAGCGCATAGTACCGTGAGGGAAAGGTGAAAAGCACCCCGGGAGGGGAGTGAAAGAGAACCTGAAACCGTATGTCTACAAACAGTCGAAGACCGTATAATTGCAGGTCGACGGCGTGCCTATTGAAGAATGAACCGGCGAGTTACTGTCACTAGCGAGGTTAAGCGGAAAACGTGGAGCCGAAGCGAAAGCGAGTCTGAATAGGGCGAAGAGTTAGTGGTAGTAGACCCGAAACCGTAGTGATCTATCCATGGCCAGGTTGAAGCACAGGTAAA
>CALGXU010000058.1 GCA_937935205.1 uncultured Rothia sp. | reverse complement strand
CTAACCGGTATGACCAAGTGGCTAGTCAATAATGCCATCAACCTGCTGCTTTCGGCAGCTGGCTTGGTGATTCTGGCTACGGCTCTGGTGTTGCGTACCTCCAAGAAGTAAATTTTCTGACTGCACACTCACACCGGCACCGGCTCACCCCCTGGAGAAGGGGTGGGTAAACCGGGTGCCCCTCCGACTACTTGGGTTCAGATATACAGCGTCGCTCCGTTGTTTCTGCTACGGACCGGAATATCCAGAGATGAACCTGGCAAAGATTTGAAAGGACCACCATGCGTGCACCTTTTTCGGGAGCCCCGAAGGCATCCCTGACCTCTAAGGCGCTGACCGCCTGCGCCGCCGCAACCCTGGCACTGGGCCTGGGTGTTGGCACCGCATCCGCTCTGCCTCCGGGCGGTGCGAAGGCGTCTACCCCCGGCACCTCCTCGACTGTCTCTTCTTCGGTGAATGAGCACGGCGTGATTTCCTTTACGCTGAGCGGTTTCCCCGCGAATACTGTGGTGTCCGTGAAGGTGGACGACGGCGACCTGTGCCCCTCCGATGCTGCTCAGGGTGCGTGCGTGGTGCACCAGCAGAAGAGCGATGCAAATGGTAACGTCTCCGGTTCCTTCGTTCTGCCGGATGTTGGCGCTGGCACCCACACTCTGCGTTTCCTTGCGACCGGCGAGAAGCGTGACAAGGACGGCAAGTACCTGGGTACCGAGGCGTACACCAACCGCAGCCCGGAGTTCACCGTGGTGGGCGAGGGCGGTTCTAAATCTTCTAACTCTTCCTCTCGTCGTTCGGGTTCTGATGATTCCGCAAACTCTCAGAGTGATGAGTCGAATGCTGAGGCTGAGACCGTCTACACCGACGCTGAGGGCAACACCATCACCAAGGAGGAGTACGACCGCCTGAACGCGGAAGCTGGCTCTTCCGGTACCTCCGCCTCCTCCGGTTCTTCCGCCGCTCCCGCTGCTTCGGCTTCTGCAAATGCCCAGAAGAAGGCGACCGCTTCGGCGAGCGCATCTTCTTCGGCTGTTGCGCGCGGTACTGCGTCGAACCCGAGCGCTTCGGCTTCGGGTGCGGCTAACACCGCATCCACCGTTCAGACCGTGACCTACGGTGCTGCGTTCCCGTGGGTTGGCGTGGTGGTTCTGGGCGTGAGCGTGGTGGCTGCCGCTGCGCTGCTGATTGCCCGCAAGCGCTAAGACTTAACGTCGGATGCGGGTGGGGGAGTGCCCTGCCCGCTCCGGCGTTTCTCTCGTTATTTACCGGTGTGCCGGGTGCCCCTCCTGTGGGGTGCCGGGTGTGCCTCCCTGTTTTCTTGTATCGAGCATAAGGAGCATAGTGGCCCGCACGAGCTCATTGTCCCGAGATGTTCAGCAGGAGAGTACGTCCCGTCAGGGTTCTGTGATTCAGGGGCAGAAGTTGGGTAAGCGCCTGGCTTTTCTGTTCTTGTTTGCGGTGCTTTTGGTGGGTGCTGTGGCTGCTTCTTTGCTGTTTGGGTCGAATAATCTTCCGCCGGATCAGGTTCTGGCTGTTTTCAATGGCACTGCTTCTGAGCAGGCGCAGACGATTGTGCTGGAGCAGCGTATTCCGCGTACCCTGGTGGGTCTTGCGGCGGGTGCCGCGTTGGCGGTTGCCGGTTCGTTGATGCAGTCGTTGACCCGTAACCCGCTGGCTGAGCCCGGCCTGATGGGTGTGAACGCCGGTGCTGCGGTGGCTGTGATTGGCTCCGTGGTGCTTTTTGGTGTGATGGGTATTTGGCAGTACATGATTGCTGCGACGATTGGTGGCGCGTTGGCTGCGGTGCTGGTGTACACGCTGGGTCGTGGCCGTGACGGGTCGATTGTGAAGCTGGCGTTGGCGGGTGTGGCGATTTCTGCTGCACTGTCGGCGATTGCGCAGGGCCTGATTTTGGCTGATCAGGATGCGTATAACGAGTTCCGTATCTGGGTTGCCGGTTCGCTGGAGGGCCGCGGTATGGATATTGCGTCGACGGTGGGTCCGGTGATTGTGCTGGGTGTGCTGGTGGCGTTCTTTGTGGCTCCTGCGATTAATGCTCTGAGTATGGGCGAGGAGGCGGCGACCAGCCTCGGCGTGAGTGTGCGTACGACCCAGAATTTGACGTTGCTGGCGGTGACGGTGCTTGCCGGTGCTGCGACTGCTGCGGTGGGTCCGATTGGTTTTGTGGGTTTGGCGGTGCCGTTTGTGGTGCGTGCTTTGCTCGGTAATGATGTGCGCTGGGTGAATTATGGTTCGGCGCTGTTGGGTCCGGTGTGGCTGCTGTGTGCTGACGTGTTGGCGCGTGTGCTGGTGGCTCCGCAGGAGACTCAGGTGGGTATTGTGGCGACTCTTGCCGGTGCCCCGGTGTTCTTGTTCTTGATGACTCGTCGTAAGGTGGAGGCTCTCTAATGTCGAATTCTTCCGCTGTTTCGACGGCGACCGTCACCACTGCAGCTAATCGTTCTGCGCGTCGTAGCGGCCGCGATTTGGGTGGCCGCCCGGTGTTGACTGTGCGCGGTCCGCTGAGTGCTCAGGTGCCGTGGCGTGTGCTGATTTTGAATGTGGCGTTGGTGGTGCTGATTGCGGCGCTGGCGTTTTGGGGCATGTTGCAGGGTGACTACAAGATTGCCTCGGAGAAGCTGATCCCGGCGCTGCTGGGTGAGGGCAAACAGATTACGGTGGCTTTCGCCCAGCAGCGTGCGGCGCGTATTGTGGCGGCGCTTCTGGTGGGTGCGGCGCTTGGTCTGTCGGGTGCGATTTTCCAGGTGATTTCGGGTAATGCCCTGGGTTCGCCGGATATTATCGGCTTCACGAATGGTGCTGCGACCGGTGCGCTGTTGCAGATTATTGTCTTCAATTCCGGCCCCGTTGAGGTTGCTCTGGGTGCTGTGGTTGGTGGCTTGGCGACTTCGGTGCTGGTGTGGTTGTTGACGCGCCGCACGGGCCTGCATGGCTTCCGCCTGGTGCTGGTCGGTATTGGTGTGGGTTCGACCCTGGCGGCGTTCAATGCGCTGCTGGTGGTGCGTGCTTCGCTGACTCAGGCGCAGACTGCGGCGTCCTGGCTTGCCGGTTCGCTGAACGACATCACTTGGGAGCGCACCTACGCGCTGCTGGGTCTGCTGTTCGTGGTGACTCCGCTGCTGCTGATGCTGGTCCGCCCGCTGGGCGCGATTCGTTTTGGTGACCAGGTGGCATCCGGTTTGGGTGTGAGCGTGAACGCGTACCGTGTGGCGGCTCTGTTTATCGGTGTGCTTCTGGTTTCGCTGGCGACCGCGACGACCGGCCCGATTGCCTTCGTCGCCCTGGCGGCACCGCACATCGCGAAGACTCTCGCCCGCAGCGGCGGGGTGGGCTTCACCTCCGCGGCACTCATGGGTGCGCTCATGGTGCTCGGCTCTGACCTGATTGGCCGATTCGCTGTTCCCGGACGCATCATTCAGGTGGGTGTGGTGACCGGCGCGATTGGTGGCCTGTACCTGATTTACCTGATTTACCTCGAAAGGAAGAAGAGCTAGTGAACACTAGTGTGACGACCCGCCTTGAAGGCGAGAACATGGTGGTTGCCTACGGTGAGCATACGGTGCTCAACGGGGTAGATTTTCAGGTGCCGGAGGGGGAGCTGACCGTCATCCTGGGCCCGAACGCCTGCGGTAAGTCGACCACCTTGAAGGCTCTTGCCCGTGTAAACCCGCTCAAGGAGGGCGAGGTTCGCCTGGATGGCACCCCGCTGCCGCAGATGAAGTCCCGCGCGATTGCCAAGATCCTGGCGATGCTGCCGCAGACCCCGGAGGCGCCCAGCGGCGTGACCGTGGCGGATG
>CALGXU010000057.1 GCA_937935205.1 uncultured Rothia sp. | reverse complement strand
TCGCCGGGCGCGTAGGGGCTGGAGGTGGTCAGCACCGTGCCGTCATCCAGGCGCACCTCGCCGGTTTCGAAGCGGGAGTGAATAATCTGCGGGTCGTTCGGGTAGAAGCGCGCGATGAGGTAGTCGGCAATCGTGGCGGGGACGCGTCCGCCGGGGGCGAGTGCCTCCGGGAGCTCCTCGGGGTGGGGGAGCACGAGCTGGATGGGGTCGATGCCGTTCTTCTGCGCCAGCGGAGGGGTCAGCAGGCGGCGATGCGTGCGGCGGGCGGGCTTGGCGTGCTGCACGGAGGTTTCCTGCACAAAGGTGCTCCGAGCAGAGGGACTCAGCTCCGGGATGTTACGGGCCCTCGGCGTGTCGCGGTGGGAATCGTGGGTGGGCATGGCTCTACTGTACCGGTTGGCGCGGTGGCCTAGAGGAATCGCAGATTTATCTGACACTCATCTGCGCTTGTGGGAATAGGTGGGGATAAAAACGAAATACTCACACATTTTTGAAAATATTCGGGATTTAATTTAAAAAAATATAGCTAATTTTACAAAAACAAATGAATATATACGTTATTTTCGAAAACCCTGTCAAACCATCAGTAATAAATACTTCATTTAGAGTATATAGCCCATTGCAGATTAAAAGATGTGAAGCGTATAGAGACCTGGTAGGCTGAATAGCCTACGTCATAAATACTTTTAAAAAGGCTGAGAAGCGCATTAAAGCGTTACGATTAAGACACAGAAGTTCGAAAAATCGAACGAAGGGGTCGAAATGGGACAGAAACAGCGTAAGGAAGCAGAGATTAAAGGAACTCCCCCGGTTGCACCGGTACAATCTGACACTTCACACGCACCTCAAGGCACAGTCGCCGAGGCTAAAGTTTCTGCGCCGTTCACCGAACAGGGCGCAGAACACCGCACCGCGGGTGCGTTGCGAATGGAACCGCACGAGCGTGAAGAGCAGATTCTTCAGGTGGCTTCGGAACACTTTGCGCGCAAGGGCGTGCTCGGCGCATCCATGAGCGCCATCGCTCGCGATGCGGGCATCACCCGCGCGCTGCTCTACCACTACTTCCCCGGCAAGG
>CALGXU010000056.1 GCA_937935205.1 uncultured Rothia sp. | reverse complement strand
CAGAGCCGCCAGTGGTATTTCTGGTGGGATTAGCCGCGGGTTATAAGCTAGGTGGGGGGCGAGCGTCGACGCACCTAAATAGCGCCTCCCACATGCTCACACTAGAGTGCACAAGCGCACAGTGTCCCGCAGTACTTACACCCCGTGCGCGGCTGTACTATTAGATACAGCTCAACAGCTTTTGTCCCCCATCCGGAGCACTTTTTCTGGATATATAAAGCCCGAAAGGACATCATGAAGGTACTCGTTACCGGCGGCGCCGGCTACATCGGCTCCCACACTGTACTTGAACTGCTCAAGGCAGGCCACGACGTCGTCGTCATGGATAACCTCGCAAACTCTTCCGAGGAGTCCCTCAAGCGCGTCGCTGAACTCGCTGGCCGCGCCCCCGAGTTCCACAAGGTTGACCTGCTCGACCTCGAAGG
The DNA here is from genome assembly GCA_937935205.1 of uncultured Rothia sp. GTDB lineage: Bacteria > Actinomycetota > Actinomycetes > Actinomycetales > Micrococcaceae > Rothia. The sequence continues at coordinate 10,859 of CALGXU010000056.1, read as the reverse complement.
CATGAAGGCTCTCTTCAAGCAGGTTCGCCCCGACGCTGTGATTCACTTTGCGGGTCTGAAGGCTGTGGGCGAGTCCGCAGAGAAGCCGCTGTGGTACTACCAGACCAACGTGGCTGGCACCCTGAACCTGCTGTACGCAATGGACGAGGCTGACTGCCACTCCATCGTGTTCTCCTCCTCCGCTACCGTGTACGGCGAGCCCGAGTCCATGCCTCTGATCGAGAAGATGAACATGGATGCGCAGTCCTGCTACGGCCGCACCAAGGAGCACATCGAGGACATGCTGGTCGACCTGGCTGCTTCCGACTCCAAGTGGAACATCGCTCTGCTGCGTTACTTCAACCCCGTTGGTGCGCACGAGTCCGGCCGTATCGGTGAGGACCCGGCGGGCATCCCGAACAACCTGGTTCCCTTCATCGCGCAGGTTGCTGTGGGTCGCCGCGAGCACCTGAACGTCTTCGGTAACGACTACCCGACCGTTGACGGTACCGGCGTGCGCGACTACATCCACGTGGTTGACCTGGCTGACGGCCACCTGAAGGCGCTGAACTACATTACTGAGCACGGCGGCCTGCACACCTGGAACCTGGGTACCGGTAACGGCTACTCGGTTCTGCAGGTTCTGCACGCGTTCGAGGAGGCGTGCGGTAAGGAGCTGCCGTACAAGATTGTGGATCGTCGCCCCGGTGACGTTGCGGTCTCTTACGCTGATCCTTCCTCTGCTCTGGCGGATCTGGGTTGGAGCGCTAGCCGCGACATTAAGACCATGGTTCGCGACCACTGGAACTGGCAGAAGAACAACCCCAACGGTTACGAAGCCTAAGCTGTTTTAGCCCCGTGTGAGGGGTGTTGAAGAGTGCCCGATAGGTGTTATCTCACCTATCGGGCACTTTTGTGCGCTTTTTTCGAAATTTTTGCCAGCTTGGGATTTACATGCCGGAGGCGGTTGACGGTCCCTAGAGGTGCACACAAGGGAATCTGCATTTCTCCTAGTCAGAGACTTTTATCTAGATGGGGTGTTTTCGACCCGTATTTTCACGTCAAAAATACTATAACTATGCATTGGTCCTTAAAAATTCACAGTGTTTACACGGGGAAACGAATAATTTACACGCGCGTTACATGCCGGGAGTAAGCTGAAACCTCAGCATTTATGCAACCTGCATCATAGATACACCTCACACGAAAGGTTAGTGATGTCCGCACAGGCAGCTCCCGCAGCACAGAAAAATCTCGTAGAGATTACCGACGTCAACAAGTACTACGGCACTAATCACGTTCTGAAGAACATCAACCTTTCCGTGGGCAAGGGCGAAGTCATCATCCTTCTCGGCCCTTCCGGTTCCGGCAAATCAACCCTCTGCCGAACCATCAACCGCCTCGAAACCATCTCCAGCGGTTCCATCAAGATTGACGGGCAAGAACTGCCCAAGGAGGGTCGCGCCCTCGCCAAGCTCCGCGCAGAGGTCGGCATGGTTTTCCAGTCGTACAACCTCTTTGCCCACAAGACCATTCTCGATAACGTGACTCTCGGCCCCCGTCGAATCCGCAAAATCTCCAAGTCAGAGGCAGAAGCAGAAGCTATGCAGCTGCTCGCAAAGGTTGGTGTGGATTCCCAGGCTGACAAGATGCCCGCCCAGCTTTCCGGCGGTCAGCAGCAGCGCGTCGCCATCGCCCGCGCCCTCGCCATGAAGCCCAAGGTCATGCTCTTTGATGAACCCACCAGCGCGCTCGACCCCGAAATGGTCAACGAAGTGCTCGACACCATGGTCTCCCTCGCGAAGGAAGGCATGACCATGATTGTGGTGACCCACGAGATGGGCTTCGCCCGCAAGGCAGCAGACCGCATCGTCTTCCTTGCCGACGGCGAGATCGTCGAAGAGGCACACCCGGACGAGTTCTTCACCAACCCGAAGAGCGAACGCGCCAAGGACTTCCTGTCCAAGATCATCGACCACTAAGCAGGGGATCGTCATGAAAAAATATTCACGCAAGCTGGCGGCACTCGCCGCGGCAGCATCCCTCGCCCTCACCGGTACTCTCGCCGGATGCTCCAGCGCAAACAGCGACCACAAGATCCGCATCGGCATCAAGTTTGACCAGCCCGGCCTCGGCTACCAGGATGGCAACCAGTACACCGGCTTCGACGTGGACGTAGCACGCTACGTCGCCGGCAAGCTCGGCTACTCCGAAGACCAGATTGAGTTCGTCGAGTCCCCCAGCGCCAACCGTGAGAACATGCTCAACAACGGCCAGGTGGACATGATCTTTGCGACCTACTCCATCTCCGATAGCCGTAAGAAGACCGTGGACTTCGCCGGCCCCTACTACACCGCGGGTCAGGACCTGCTGGTGCGTGCCGACAACACCGATATTCACGGCCCGGACGACCTCAACGGCAAGAACCTCTGCTCCGTGACCGGCTCCACCAGCGCCCAGAAGGTGCAGGATAAGTTCGCCAAGAACGTGAACCTGGTCAAGCAGAACAGCTACTCCGACTGTGTGGTCGCCCTCAACGGCGGCGTGGTGGACGCCGTGACCACCGACGACATCATCCTCGCCGGCCTGGCGGCTACCAAGGCCAACAAGGGCAAGCTGAAGGTGGTTGGCGCCCCCTTCACCACCGAACGCTACGGCGTGGGCCTGCCCAAGGGCACCGACAAGTGCGAAGCCGTGAACAAGGCAATCAACGAAATGGTCGCCGACGGCACCTGGGAGAAGCTCGTCACCAAGTACACCGAAGGCACCGGCTACCACTACAACACCGAAACCAACCCGCCGTCCCCGAGCGCCTCCTGCGCCTAGTTAGAGAGGTTTACGAATGTCATTCTTTGACCAACTCGGCGCCCTCCTAGCCAAGTACGATGTGCTCGGCGCCTTCATGACCAATATTGAGCTGACCTTCTGGGCGGCTATTGGTTCCTTCGTCATCGGTACCGTGCTCGCGCTCATGCGTATCAGCCCCGTCCCGTCTCTGCGATGGGCGGGTACCGCCTACGTGCACCTGGTGCGTAACACCCCGCTGACCATTCTGATGACCCTGGCGATTCTGGGTGTGTGGACTCAGTTCCAGCTCTCCTTCTCGCACGACTTCGACACGAACTTCTTCGTGTACGCGGTGATTGTGCTATCGATTTACCACGCGGCATTTGTCTGCGAGGCGATTCGTTCGGGTGTGAACACCGTGCCGAAGGGTCAGGCCGAGGCAGCCCGCGCTATCGGTCTGGGCTTCTTCGACACCGCCCGTCTGGTGATTTTCCCGCAGGCTCTGCGCGGTTCCATCACCCCGCTCGGTAACACCCTGATTGCTTTGGCGAAGAACACGACCGTGGCTTCCGTGGCGTCGGTGGCTGAAGCCTCCGGCATGATGAAGTCCATGATCGAGTTCGACGCGAACATGGTGCTTGCCATCTTCATGATCTTCGCAATGGGCTTCGTGATTATTGTTGTTCCCATTGGTGTCCTGACCACCTGGTCCTCTCGTAAGCTGGCGGTGAAGCGATGAAAAACCCCTTTATCAGTAATGAAACCCGCGCCGCTTCCTCGGTGCTTTTCGATGAGCCGGGCCCCATTGCTCAGCGTCGCACCCGCATCTTCAACATTGCGGCACTCATCATCTTCGCGATCTTCGCGGTGTACGTGCTGACCGTGATGGGTGAGAAGGGTCAGCTGGAGGCAGAAAAGTGGACCGACCTGTTCACTGCCCGTGCCTGGACCTCCTATTATCTGCCGGGCCTTGCCTCGACCCTGTCGGCGGCAGCAGTTTCGGTGGTCACCTCCATCGCGTTCGGTCTGGTCTTCGGTATTGCCCGACTGTCTCAGTACCGTGTGTTCCGTTGGATTGGTACCGTGGTCGTGGAGTTCTTCCGCGCCGTGCCGGTGCTGATCATGATGATTTTCTTCTGGCTGTTCTTGGGCAAGTACAGCGGCCTTCCGCCGGCTCAGCTGCCCTTCATCGCCGTGGTCATTGGTCTGACCCTGTACAACGGCTCGGTGATTGCTGAGCTGCTGCGTTCGGGCGTGAAGCAGCTTCCTCGCGGTCAGGGCGAGGCGGGTCTTGCGATTGGTCTGACCCCGACCCAAACGCTGATTCGGATCCTGCTTCCGCAGGCGTTCACCGCAATGATGCCCTCGATGCTCAGCCAGTTCGTGGTGATTCTGAAGGACACCGCTCTCGGTTACATCATCTCCTACCCCGAGTTGCTCGCTTCGGCACGCCGCATCGGTTCCGGTGACGGTAACGTGCTGCAGACCCTGCTTCTGGCGGCGGCACTGTTCGTGATTGTGAACTTCATCCTGACGGCCGTGGCAACCGGCATTACGGATCGACTCTCCTCGCGTACCTCTGCTAAGGTGACCCGCGAGCTGATCCCCGGCGAGTTGGATAACCCGAACCCGCCGACCGTTCAGATGTTCGTTCTGCCCGGCGGCCGCAAGTAGCCCGTATCGTCCAGGCTTCCCAGCCGGCGGCGATCAGCAGATACAGCGAAGCCCCCGCGTTTCCTCCCTGGTGGGAGGGCGCGGGGGCTTTCTGCCGCTTGGGCTGGTGAGCTACCGGAGCTGCACAGCTACAGGAGCTACAGGAGCTCCCTAGCGGCAACATTACTTAGATGCAGATGCCTTCAGACGCTCAGCAGCCTTCGCCACAGCCTCATCGGAGGCGGTCAGGGCGATGCGCACGTAGCCTTCGCCGTCCTCGCCGTAGAACACGCCGGGGCCAGCAATAATACCCAGCTCCGCCAGGCGGCCAATCGAATCCCAAGTAGACTCGCCGAAAGTGGTCCACAGGTACAGGCCAGCCTCAGAATTCTCGATGCGACCACCGGCGGCGATAATCGCCTCCTCCAGCACCTCGCGGCGGGCACGGTACAGGTCCTTCTGCGCCGCCACATGCGCTTCATCAGCCAGCGCCACCATCATGGCAGCCTGCACGGGGGCGGGCACAATCATGCCGGCGTGCTTGCGGCTATTGATCAGGTTCGGCATCAGCTCGGGGGCACCGGCAATGAACGCGGCACGGTAACCGGCGAGGTTCGACTGCTTCGACAGCGAGTACACGGCAAACAGGCCGGTGAAGTCGCCATCGCACACGCGAGGATCCAGGATGGACGGCACCGGCTGACCGCCGCGCGCCTCATCCCAGGCACCCCAACCGAGCTCCGCGTAGCACTCATCGGACGCCACCACGGCACCGATTTCACGCGCCTGCGCCACAATCTCACGCAGCTGCTCCACGGTACGCACCACGCCGTTCGGGTTCGCCGGGGAGTTCACCCAAACCAGCTTCACACGGCTGCGGGTGTCGGCATCCAACTCGTCCAGGCTGTCGGCGGGCACAGACTCGGCGCGGGCAAAACGCGCACCCATATCGTAGGTGGGGTACGCAACGCGCGGGTACACGACCACATCGCCCGGGCCCAGGCCCAGCAGGAACGGCAGCCACGCCACGAGCTCCTTCGAACCGACCGTGGGCATGATCGCGTCAGGGTTCAGACCGGTCACGCCGCGGCGGCGCGCAAACCACTCGGCAATAGCCTCACGCAGGGCGGGGGTGCCGTGGGTGGTCGGGTAGCCGGGTGCGTCGGAGGCGGCCGCCAGCGCCTCACGAATGTTCTGCGGGGTCGGGTCGACCGGGGTGCCGATGGACAGGTCCACCGGACCGTCCGGGTGGGCGGCTGCGGTAGCACGGTAGGGGGCGAGCGCCTCCCAGGGGTATTCGGGCAGGTTCAGGCCGTAAGTCATTGTGTCACCTGGTTGCTTGGGAATAGTTTTCGTCATTTTAGTCTAGCGCCCGGGCGCTTCTGTGCCTATGGCAAGAGCCTCCATTCCAGCGCCTAGACGGTGCGTGGGCACCGGGTGCTGTTATGGAGGCTCTTGGCACCCGTCATCGGATGCTTCAGTCTATGCGGTTATACCGTAATTACTCGCCGCAGGGATTACTCGCCACGCGGGGGCAGCGCCGCGATGAAGGGCACGTCCTTGCCGATGGGGCCGAGCTTTGCTGCGCCGCCGGGGGAACCCAGGTCGTCGAAGAAGTCTGCGTTGGCGCTGACGTATTCGCTCCACTCTTCGGGGACGTCGTCTTCGTAGTAGATTGCTTCTACGGGGCAGACGGGCTCGCAGGCGCCGCAGTCCACGCACTCATCCGGGTGGATGTACAGGGTGCGGTCACCTTCGTAGATGCAGTCGACGGGGCATTCTTCAACGCATGCGCGGTCTTTGACATCCACGCAGGGAAGCGCGATTACGTAGGTCATTGGTGTGCCTTTCTAAAGCTGTTCGCCCCGTGCCCGCCGTTCTGCGGGTCGTCTGCTGCAGGGCAAAGTCTACAGAGTAAACCGCCGAGTAGGTGGTACCCGGCGGGGAAGTCTGTGTATAGTCTATCGCGCGCCGAGTGTTTAACAGTATTTTCGTGGCGTATCAGACAGTGCGCCCATGGGTTTGCGGGGGTATTTTTTAGGCTAGGCTGACCTGGTATTTCTTTACGTTATTACTAGTCGGAAGGCTTTTAAAAATAGATTAAGCCAAAAATGAAATCTTCGTCACATGGATTTTTTGATGAAGTCGCCGCTATTTCCACCCCGCAGAATTCACCGAATAACGCATAAATTTTCTTCCCTATTTTCCTCTACCCGGCGGGCTTAGTAGACAGCAGGAGGGGCGCCCCGGCAGACCGGAACGCCCCTCCCCCACGTTATGACATAGTAATAGCCTTCAGACTACTTCTTAGCGCGAGCACGCTGATGCGCCGCACGCGGCGAGAAATACTGCGCGTCCTTCACGCGAGCACGCGTGTACACGAGCATGCCGAGCATCGCCGCGACCGGGGCACCGAACCACCACAGGGCACCGTACAGGCCAATCGCCGAATGGCCCGGATTCACCAGAACAAACGGCGAATCGGGGCGACCGTAACCGAGCACGTACACGGTCACGAACACCGCAACAGCCACGACAGCCGCAGCGTAACCGCGACGCAAGGACAGGGCACACCACAGGGCGGTGAAGAAAACCGTCAGGTATGCGACCAGCAAGCCGAGGGGCAGGGCGGTATCCCCCGCGTACACGACCCAGGCGTGGTAAATCGACCCGGCGATACCGGCAAAAATACCCAGAATCGAGCCGGTCAGCAGGCTCGACACCAGGCCCGCCTCCTGCGGCTTCGGGTGCACGGTCGCGGTCGGATCACCGTCGAGCACACGGAAAGTCTCCACGGCAGAAATTTTCTGCGGCACTTTATTCGAGTACTCAAAAGTCTTCTCGTCCACGACCGTAATCTGGGTGCGGTGCGCCTCCATTGCCTTGCGCTTGGCGGTGCCGTCACCGTAAATGGCTGCCTGCAGGCGCTGATCAGCCGCGTCGAACTCGCCCTCAATACCCCAGGTGAGAATCGGGCGGTCCTCGTCATCTTCAAGAATCTGCAGGGCACGGTGCACAATCTCGTACACGCGCACGTGGTCGGGGTGGCCATAGCCGCCGTCCGAATCGTAGGTGACCAGAACATCCGGGGTGAGGGCGCGGATAGCGGCAACCAGCGCCTGAGCCTGCGGTTCCAGCGGCTGCGCGGTCAACGAATCCTCCGCCGCCACAGGGTTGGCGACGGGCTTACCCTCCGGGCCCCACGCCATGCCGGAGTCACGGTACAGCGGCAGCGCACCCTCCGCGACGGCGGGCTCCTGCCCCAGGAAGAACTGCTTCTTCACGCCCAGCGCCTTAATAGCGCCGGCAAGCTCACCGGTGCGGTACTCGCCCAGCGCCTCACCGTTATCGCGGCAGCCGGGCTTACCGACTTCCAGGTGGTGCAGCTCCTCGGGGATGACCTCACCCAGCTCACCGCGGGTGGCGGTCAGCAGGTACACCTCCGCGCCCTTCTGCGCGTAGTACGCCATGGTCGCGCCGGTTGAGGAGGTTTCGTCGTCCGGGTGAGCATGCACAAACAGGATGCGGGTCTTCTTCGCATCGTAGTTATTCGGCAGCAGGTCACGGCGCGAGCCGGGGGCGATGCGCTCACCCTGCGTAGGATAGCTGGGGGTCGCAGAATCAGGCTGAGTGTTCTCGGTTTCAGACACAGGCTTTCCCTCTCATACGCAGGGTTGGGTTTGTCGGACGGTCAATAGCGCCGCATGCGGCGGGTGCGGCTAAGTGCCGCCACCGTGCAGGCGCATTATTTTATCTTACACACTCGCATGTGAAGCGCGGGGTGTTCGGGCTTCTCGGAGGCATTTTTTGGGGGAGGCAGTTTTTGGAGGCGGTTTTCGGCAGAAAGCAGAAGCGCCCTGCTCTCCTCGCCCCCTCCCCGCTGCCCCGTCGTTAGCTCCCGAACGGGTCGGGGTGGTTAAACAGAACCGCCGCCACCTCCTCTTCAGAAGGCAGCGGCGGCACTGGGACAACGACAGTTCACGGGCAACGACAGCACCCGCTACAGCAGGTTAGTCGCTAACGCGCAATAGTCGTTCGCGCTGTATTAGTCGTTAGCGCGGGCGCGGCGGCGGAACTCGCGGACACGCTCGTTGGAGTCAAGGATGACCTTGCGGATACGGATGGCCTCGGGGGTCACCTCAACGCACTCGTCCTCGCGAGCGAACTCGAGGGACTCTTCCAAGGTCAGCTTCTTCGGCGGGGTCAGGTTTTCGAAGTTGTCCGCGGTCGAAGAACGCATGTTGGTCAGCTTCTTTTCCTTGGTGATGTTCACTTCCATGTCGTCGGCACGGGAGTTCATACCAACGATCATGCCCTCGTACACCTCAGAGGTGGGCTCCACGAAGAAGGTGCCGCGCTCCTGCAGGTTAATCATCGCGTAGGGGGTCACCACGCCGGCGCGGTCAGCAATCAGCGAACCGTTGGTGCGGTACTCAATGTCGCCAGCCCAGGGCTCGTGCTCAATCGAGTAAGAGGAAGAAATACCGGCACCGCGAGTCTCAGTCAGGAACTGAGTACGGAAACCAATCAGACCACGTGCGGGAACGGCGAACTCCATACGGACCCAACCGGTACCGTGGTTCGCCATGTTCTCCATGCGGCCCTTACGGGAGGCCATCAGCTGGGTGACGGCACCCAGGTACTCCTCGGGCACGTCAATAATCATGTGCTCCATGGGCTCGTACACCTTGCCGTTGATGGTCTTGGTGACCACCTGGGGCTTACCCACGGTCAGCTCGAAGCCTTCGCGGCGCATCTGCTCCACGAGGATGGCCAGGGCGAGCTCGCCACGGCCCTGAACCTCCCAGGCGTCCGGGCGCTGGGTGGGCAGAACCTTGATGGACACGTTACCGATGAGTTCGCGGTCCAGGCGGTCCTTCACCTGACGTGCGGTGACCTTTGCGCCCTTGACGCGGCCAGCCAGCGGGGAGGTGTTGATACCGATGGTCATGGAGATCGCGGGATCGTCCACCTTGATCAGCGGCAGGGGCTTGGGGTTCTCAGCGTCGGTGAGGGTTTCACCAATGGTGATGTCCTCGATACCAGCCACTGCGACGATCTCGCCGGGGCCAGCGGACTCTGCGGGAACACGCTCGAGAGCCTTGGTAGCCAACAGTTCAGAGATGCGGACGTTCTTGATTTCACCGTCGTGACGTGCCCACGCAACGGTCTGGCCCTTCTTCAGGGTGCCGTTGAAGATACGGACCAGTGCCAGACGACCCAGGAACGGGGAGGAGTCCAGGTTGGTCACGTGTGCCTGCAGAACCTCGTTGGGGTCGTAGGTGGGGGCGGGCACGTGCTCGATGATGGTCTTGAACAGCGGCTCGAGGTCGTCGTTGTCGGGCAGCTGGCCGTCGGCGGGCTGGTTCAGGGAGGCGGCGCCGGCCTTACCGGAGGCGTACACGACCGGAACGTTCAGCACGGCGTCCAGGTCCAGATCGGGGACCTCCTCGGCCAGGTCGGAGGCCAGGCCCAGCAGCAGGTCCATGGACTCGCTCACGACCTCGTCGATACGGGAGTCGGGGCGGTCCACCTTGTTGACCACGAGGATCACGGGAAGCTTGGCGGCCAGTGCCTTACGCAGCACGAAGCGGGTCTGGGGCAGCGGGCCCTCGGAGGCGTCCACAAGCAGCACAACGCCGTCAACCATGGACAGGCCGCGCTCCACCTCGCCACCGAAGTCGGCGTGGCCGGGGGTGTCGACCACGTTGATGGTGATGGTCTCGCCGTTAGCAGAGGGGCCGTTGTAGAACACAGTGGTGTTCTTCGCCAGAATGGTAATGCCCTTTTCGCGTTCGAGGTCGCCGGAGTCCATGACTCGGTCTTCAACATCTGCGTGGTCAGAGAAGGCGTGGGTCTGCTGCAGCATCGCGTCGACGATGGTGGTCTTACCGTGGTCAACGTGTGCCACGATGGCCACATTACGAAGGTCGGGGCGCGAAGCGGTGTTTTCAGACATGCGTAAAGTTTCTCGCTTAAATCTAGGGGATGGTCCTGCCAACGGTTGATGCGCTCCGGGCGCGGGGGTGCAGGAGGCAATCCTCAGCTGGAGAAACCTGCCCTGTTCGCTTCTGCCGACTGTACCTTCGGGTATGAAACCCCGCTGTATGCGGGCACGGCAAAAGGGACCCCCCTCCGTTGGGCTTAGCTACCAGTGTATCACTAGGGCTTTTCGGCGAGCCACTCATCAAGCATGCGGCGGGCGACGGCGTTCGTACCGGGCAGCTCCAGCTTGGCGGGGTCATCCTCATCGCTGTTGCCGCGCTCCTCCGAAATGGCAATCGCCTCACGCAGCTCAGCGGCGGTGAACCAGCGGGCGGCACGAATCTCACCGTCGTGGTGGATGATGGGTTCGTTCTCATCCACACGCACCCGGTAGCAAATCATGAGCGAACGCGGGAAAGGCCACACGTCACTCATGCGGTACTCGGTGCTCAGGG
>CALGXU010000055.1 GCA_937935205.1 uncultured Rothia sp. | reverse complement strand
TAGGACCGTTATAGTTACGGCCGCCGTTTACCGGGGCTTCAATTCAAACCTTCGAGTTGCCTCTGAGCTCTCCTCTTAACCTTCCGGCACCGGGCAGGTGTCAGACTGTATACTTCATCTTTCGATTTTGCACAGCCCTGTGTTTTTGTTAAACAGTTGCCTGGACCTATTCTCTGCGCCCTACATTGCTGCAGGGACCCTTTTTCCCGAAGTTACAGGGTCAATTTGCCTAGTTCCTTAACCATGAATCTTCCAAGCGCCTCAGTATATTCTACCCGACTACGTGTGTCCGTTTACGGTACGGGTACCTTATGGGTTAAGCTTAGCGGATTTTCTCGGGAGTCTGTTTACCTGCGCTATTGCGCCGCCCGAAGGCTTTGCATACTTTTAAGTTCAGCTCGGAAGGTGGATTTGCCTGCCTTCCTCATAGCCTACACTCTTTAACGTCCATTTCCGTCAGAACGCGGCAGTGTCACTTCTCCGTCTCCACATCGCCCCATAAGGTAGTGACGGAATTTTTACCGTCTCTTCCATCGGCCTCGCCTTTCGGCTTATCCTTAGGTCCCGACTTACCCCGGGCCGATTAACGTTGCCCGGGAAACCTTAGTCTTGCGGCGAGGGGGCATCGCACCCCCTTTATCGTTACTTATACCTACATTTGCTTTTCCAAGCGCTCCAGCATGAGTCGTCTCATACCTTCAACGCACTTGGAATGCTCCCCTACCAAACCTTACGGTTTCCATAGCTTCGGTGAATGATTTAATACCCGATTATTATCCATGCACGGTCTCTCGACTAGTGAGCTGTTACGCACTCTTTGAATGAATGGCTGCTTCCAAGCCAACATCCTAGCTGTCGCTGAGACCACACTTCGTTAGTTTAACTTAATCATTACTTCGGGACCTTAGCTGATGGTCTGGATTCTTCTCCTCTCGGGCACGGACCTTAGCACCCGCGCCCTCACTCCATGGCTCTTAACTGCGCGCATTCGGAGTTTGTCCGGACTTGATAGGCGGTGAAGCCCTCGCATCCGATCAGTCGCTCTACCTCACGCAGTAAACACCATAGGCTGCACCTAAATGCATTTCGGGGAGTACGAGCTATCTCCAAGTTTGATTGGCCTTTCACTCCTACCCTCACCTCATCCAGAAGCTTTTCAACGCTTATTGGTGCGGACCTCCATCCGGTGTTACCCGGACTTCATCCTGGACAAGGGTAGATCACTTGGTTTCGCGTCTGCCTGTAACAACTCAGCGCCCTGTTAAGACTCGCTTTCGCTTCGGCTGCGGGACTTCAAAACCCTTAACCTTGCTGATACCGGCAACTCGTAGGTTCATTATGCAAAAGGCACGCCGTCACTCCATAAAGGAGCTCCGACCGCTTGTAGGCGTACGGTTTCAGGAACTTTTTCACTCCTCTACACGAGGTGCTTTTCACCTTTCCCTCACGGTACTGGTTCGCTATCGGTCTCTTACGAGTATTTAGCCTTGGCGGATGGGCCCGCCGGATTCACACAGGATTTCTCGTGTCCCGCGCTACTCAGGATTCTGCTATGCTTCATATAGCTTCGAATAAGGGGCTATCACCCGCTATGGCGCAACTTTCCAGTTGCTTCTTCTCACCATACTTCTTGCAACGACGCAGTCCTACAACCCCATCAGGACCGGAATCCCGATGGTTTGGGCTCTTCCCCGTTCGCTCGCCACTACTAGGGGAATCATTTTTATTTTCTCTTCCTACTGGTACTAAGATGTTTCAGTTCCCAGCGTTCGCCTCCCGCTTTTGCGGGATAGTGGAGGTTTGCTCCACTGGGTTGTCCCATTCGGATATCCGCGGATCAAAGATTATTTGCATCTCCCCGCGGCTTTTCGCAGCTTATCACGTCCTTCATCGCCTGTAAGAGCCTAGGCATCCACCGTACGCCCTTTCGTACTTCCTTGACCTCGGACTATAACGCTATGTATGTTCACATACTTAGCATCATAGCAGTCAGATATACTGAAAGTGTACTTTACTTTTTCAGTGTTTTGTCTACCTTACTTTTTTTGCTTGTTAGATTTGTGCAATATGTCATAGATCGCTTTTCTCTTTATGTCGAGAATTAGTGGAGAATATCGGATTCGAACCGATGACCCCCTGCTTGCAAAGCAGGTGCTCT
>CALGXU010000054.1 GCA_937935205.1 uncultured Rothia sp. | reverse complement strand
AGCATCATTACTCTTAGAGTATGGATTCTCTGCGGGCTGGCACCGTGTGTTTGTTGACGGGGCTCTACCTGGGTTTACCGCCAGTAGGTGAGTGCTTTGGGTGGGGTAGTGTGTGCCTGTGTTCGGGGGTGGGCTCTGTTTGGGCTTGCTACCAGTTGCTGCGCTTGCCGCCAAGTTAGTGATTGCCTTGGCCGGGGGGGGGTAGGGGTGTGTCAAGAGCCCTTGAGAAAGGCAGTTAGGATCACCGGGGGAGTAGTGCCCCTCTGCGCAGAGTCACCACCCGTGAAGAGTTGCCACCTGCTAAGAGCCCGCTTCTGGTAAGCTTCACACCCCGCTAAGAGCGTCCTCCTGCCGGTAAGTTTCATACCCCGCGTAAGAGCTAGCACCTGCTAAGAGCCACCCCTCTGTGCAGAGTCACCACCCGCACAGGGCCACCGCTTGTAGTGTCGCTACCCGTGACGAGTCGTTACCCTGGTAAGCTTCACGCCCTCCGATAGTGAAACCCTCCATCGGGTGGGGTGCCCCAAACCAGCGTCAGCCTCAGCACCATCAACCGACGCGTTCGCTACCGCCCGCATAGGGCCACCATCCGATACCGTTAGCTGTCAGTATTCCACCAATCACCGTGCTTGCTACCAGTTGCTGCGCTTGCTGACCTCAGCCGAAGAACCCATCAACATCAGAAGCCACCGACATGACGCCACTACCGGTAGGACGCTAGTAGCCCGCTACCCACCCATCACTGCGCCTGCTGACCTAAAAATTGTGCACCCGCCACCTGCTAAGAGCCAGCACTACTATCTGCTGGCACCAACTAGCGCGGTCGCTACCGCCAGCCAGAACCGCTATCTAGCACCGCCATCTGCTAAGAGCCAGTACCAGCCTCAGCGTCAGCACCAGCCTCCGCTGTTGCGCTTGCTACTACCAGCTGTCAGCACTACCAGCCAGGTGCTGCGCTCGCTGGTGGTCTGCGTGCCCTGTTCTTCCTGGGGTATGTCTACTTCCTGGGTGGGCCGAAGAACCCATCAACATCAGGACCGCCGGTATGACGCCACCACCGGGCGCGAAGACCCAGACACTGACGACAACCCCGCCACCGATAACCAACCCCCCAAATGAGCAGCCACCGATAACCCGCCACCTCTAAATGACCAACCACACCGCACCACCAACCCCAACACTGATACGATAAAACCAAAGCTCAGAACCCATAACCCCCCCATTCATGGTTGAGGCACCCTTAAACATCATCAACAGCCCCAACCATGAAGAACACGCTAGAACACAAAAAAGTCAGGCGGGGTCAACGGGTTGATATGCACCTGAGCATCGGGGGGCTACGGCCCCAACCTTTTTCAGATGTTTACTTTCGAATATGCTCTAAACCGACCCGAAGGCAGCCACAACAGCGAATATGCTGCACCTCCTCACACCACGACTGGTGGGGAGGGTTTTCCGTGTCTTCCTGCGCACTATTCTGCTGACGCCGCCTATTCTGCTGATGCGCTTTTCAATGCTGCTCGTGTCTACACTCAGGCACTGAACACTATCTACGCCCCGGCCTATGCCAAGGGCTGCGCCCCGATTCCTGCCCCGGCTCCTAGTAGCTGCGTCCAGGAACCTGACCCCATCACCCCCAACCCCGCCCCTGTCCCGTCTCATCAGCAGCCCACCAGCGGCGACTACCGCCGCTTCTGTCAACGCATGGCGGCAGGCGGCTACCGCATCGCCGACTTCACAAGCACTCCCAAAAAAACCGCTGAGTACAAGGCGCTGAACGGCACCACCACTGGTGACACGCATACCTACTCTGTCCGAATTAACCGCGTCGGACCCATCGACATCACCGCCTACTATCAGGCGCCCAAAAACCGTATCCCTCAAGCCCTGCTTGCCCTGCTCAACCAGGCAGAGGCCGACTACAACCTGCTGCTCAAGCACGCTAAAGAGGCAGGTGCTCTTGGTGTACCCTTCCTCCGTGATACCCCCGATGCTATCCAGGCTGAAGCCCGCGCCTTCCACCACAAGTACGGTGTCTTCCTCTCACCGCGCCCCTGTTACAGCGTCCGCTGCACCAAATTCACCTGCCAAAACTCTATCCACCACCGTTACGTTGCAGCTACCTCACGCCGCATGGAGATGAACACGCACAGTGCCATGATCACCGTTCCCGGCATCATGGATGACACTCAGTTCAAGCCCATCTGGGACGCAGTACTCAAAGGCATCAAGGCCGCCAAGTTTCCTAAGGGTCACCACTGCATCGGCGTGATTGAACCGCACTGCAATGGCATCACCACTGACGCCATGCACCAGGCCCAAAACAACAACCAGGCCTCGTTGCACTACCACCTCATCAACCCCCTGAACCTACCGGCGAACACCACCGAAACCGAGGCCGAAGAGATCCTAGACCAGGCCATCCGCGCCGCGCTCGCTAAGGCTGGTCTCACTGTTGACGTGCACGTACAAATCGCCAGCGTCGAAGACCTCAAGCAGTACACCGACTACATCGCCCGGTATATCTTCAAGAACCTGGATGTAAAGACGCATTACCGCTACGCTGCCGGACACGACTCCTCAGGGTTTAGCCTGTACAAGCGCCACATCGAGCTGAACTCCCTGACTCCGGGTAACTCGTCCCTCTACAGTGCCACCAAGGGTTTCTTTCAGCCCTTCGATCCTGCCAGCACATTCACTAACAAGGCCGCCACCTCCAATATCGTGCCCGCCCTGGCAGCTGACTTCAACCGCCGTTACATTGGCGCTACCGAAGGCAAATTCGCATCCACTGTCACCTGGGATACCAACGCCGGTGAAGACGTTACCGTCACCTGCAGCTATGGGGGTCGCACC
>CALGXU010000053.1 GCA_937935205.1 uncultured Rothia sp. | reverse complement strand
TTCTGCAGGCTTTTCTTTTACTTGGTTTTCTGCTGCCCGGTTGTTGGCCGCCCGGTTGTTGTTAGTGCGTGCGGTGTTGCTCATCGGATATCACGTCCTGAAATGTCGAGGAAGACATCCTCAAGGGTCTTCGGTTCCATAGTGAGAGAAATCGGCATGAAGTAATGCTCGGCGAGCGCCGCGGTGAACGCCGCCAGGTGATCGGGGCGTAGCGCACCGACCAGCTCATACTCGCCGGGCACGGAGGGGGCGCCGTCACGGGCCGGGGTGTAGGGCACCTTCTCGATGAGCTCCACACCGGCACGCAGATGCGCGGGCAGCAGCTGCTCACGGGTGGGGGTGGGCGCGTTCAGGCTGTACTGCAGGCGGTTCGTGCCGTCGCTGGCGATGAGCTCGGAGACGGTGCCTTCCTGAACCGTGGTGCCGTTTTCAATGATGTACACGTAGTCGGCGAGCTTCTGCGCGTCGTCAATCAGGTGCGTGGTGAGCACAATCGCGGTGCCGAGTTCACGCTGTTCACGAATGATATCGAAGACGACGTTGCGGGATTGCGGGTCCAGGCCCGCGGAGGGCTCGTCGAGGAAGAGCACGTCCGGGCGGCCGATGAGGGCGGCGGCAAGGGAGACACGCTGCTTCTGACCACCCGAGAGGCGGCGAATGGTGGTGCCGTTGAAGGCATCAATGCCCAGGCGTTCTGCCAGCTCTTCGACCGGGTACGGGTCGGTGTACATGGTGGAGATATGTTCCAGCAGCGGGATGGGGTGCATGGCGTTGGGCAGGCCGCCGTCCTGGAGCATAATGCCGACCTTGGCGCGCAACTCCGGGTCCGCCTGTAGCGGGTTTTCTCCGAGCAGGCGCACGGTACCGCGGGTGGGTTTGAGTAGACCCTGCGCGCAGGCGAGGGTCGTGGTTTTACCGGCGCCGTTAGCTCCAAGCAGGACGACCACTTCACCGGGGAAGACACGCAGGTTGACCTTGTTGACGGCGCGGTAGAGCCCGCTGGCGGTGAGCCGTTCGGGGTATTTGGTGCGGAAGGCGCGTGAGGGTTTGAACTCTTTGATGAGGTCTTTAATGCTGAGCGCCGGTTCTTCGGCGATGATGCGTCGTCGTGCGGTGGGGGAGGCGCCGGGCTCCGTGTGGCGCTCAGCGTGTGCCGTCGGTGCGGCGGATGCACGCTCCGGGTGGTTCTGCTGGCCCGCGGTGGTGGTCTCCATAGACAGTCACTTTCGATTTTTTCGATGAATGAGCGTGTGTGCCCCCTTCATCTTATGCCCTAACTCACGTTTAAGGCACACCCGTTATGACTTAAAAGTTCACCTTAAGCTAGAAAAGTTATCAAGTAGGGGTACCTAACTAGCCAAAGAAAAGCTAATTAGGACATACTTTATTTGTGTATTCCGTGAATAAGACCCCTCAGCGCGCCTCAACGAACGAGGCGCAGACCCGAAACGGCACCCGAACCGCCGCCTCGGGCTCTACTGGTGCTTCCAGTACAAAGTCGTCCTCCGCGGCACGCACATCCAAGCGCAAAGCCGAGGCAGAAGAACGCACCAGGGACCGCGTCCTGCGTGAAGTCCTCAACAACGGCCCCGTATCCGCAGCAACCCTCGGTGAGCTCCTCAGCCTCACCCCCGCAGCGGTGCGCCGCCACCTCGACGCCCTCGAATCCAACAACATGATCGAGGTC
>CALGXU010000052.1 GCA_937935205.1 uncultured Rothia sp. | reverse complement strand
TCGAAGACCTCGCCGCCGTGCAGGCGCTCCTCCACTTCGAAGTTCTCCTGTTCCTTAATGGCGTCGGCATCGGCATCCCCGGCAGAGGTGATTGCGCCAGTGAGCTTCTCGAGCTCGGTAATGGCGCGAATGTGGTCCCAGTGGCCGTGGGTGACCAGGATGCCGGTCAGACCGATTGCGCGGGGCCTAATGGAGTTGAAGTCCTCTTCCTTCTCCATGACGCGCACGCGGCGTTCTTCGCCGTCTGCCAGTTCGAGCTGCGGGCAGTCGTTCAGGAGCGCATCGAGAGTGAAAGCGTAGAGCTCTTCTGCATCGTCTGCGGGGTCAATAAGCACCTGCTCGCCGGTGGCGCGCATGGTGATGAGGTAGACGCTGTTGTCCATCTCGGAGACGCTGAACGCACGGACGGTCAGTTCGGGGTTCTCAAAGATAAGAGTAGGTTCGGGGTAAGTAGTCATAGTTCCAGTGTAGGGGGTTGTGACAGCACAGCATGCGCCTATGCGTAATACTCCCCTATCAGCACATTCGGCGTTGAACGCGCGGGATACATGTACGGGTTGTATGTGTGCGGGATGCACACGGAACAGATTCTGGAGCACGCTCAGTACAGATTAGGTTCAGTACAGATTGGGTTCAGCGCGGATTAGGTTCCGGCTGGATTCCGCTTGGCTGAGGGTCCACTGAAATTCAAAAGCCTACTGAAATTCAAAAGTTAAACAGAGAAGCGACTGCGCATCGATACACAGTCGCTTCTCATGACACCCAGGGGTATCTATCACTCACTCAAACACAAGCAACCCGAGGACTTTGGAAATCTCACGATTACTTGATGACTCAATAGTAGCGAACTTTTTGGGGGCTGTTTTACCGCCCAATTTGGTACGGAGAGCCGGATTTAGTGACCCGCGCCTCAATGTAATCATTCTGTAATAAAAATGGGTGTTTTTTAGGGTATCCATACATACCAATTTCATTTTTTTCGAGTTTTAGTGTGACTTATTTCACCCAAAATAATTTTAGAATTTCCCTCTTTTGGCACTTCAGTGCACCTTTAACTTAAGCTTCACACTCGGCAATCCTAAAGGCTCAATACCCGGTTTCACCCCGGTATTCCGCGGAAGTAGAGGGTTAAGGTGAAAGTATCTTCAAGTACTTGCAACTTCATGAGTTGGAAAAAATGTACCGCTCACCGTTCAAAATCTGCACAATTATTCGCGCGAGCGCAAAATCAATTGGTCTGTTTTGCCCCTGTAGGCGCCCCTTAAAGTAGAGGTTTTATTACAAAACAATAACATTGCACCCCCTGCTAGGTTCACTGAGTGCACCCAATGACCCTGCCCCCAAAAAGTAAAACACCTAGTCAATGTTATTTTTTCACAAAATGCAAGGTGTCAAGTAGACTAAAAATCAACCTCTATAGATTGTTTAATAAAACCTGACCCTCAAGCATAGATAGAGCCCAATTATTAACCAACACGTACCAATTTCACCCTCAAAACAGGCGTTCTAGAAGCCTCAATGAAAGGTTGAAAGACCCCTCCACCAGGGGTTTTAGAATCCTTCACTCTCCCTAATTTCAGCCTAGCTTCAACCTGGTTTCCCCTGTTTTCCCCTGTTTTCCCCTGTTTTCCCCTTGGTTGCAGCCTAGTTTCAATCTGTTTTTAAGAGCTCGCTCCCCCGCCCTCAA
>CALGXU010000051.1 GCA_937935205.1 uncultured Rothia sp. | reverse complement strand
CCGCCCGCGCCGCAGAAATGGAAGCCCGCTACCGACCCGTCGTAGAAGCCGCCGGTGACGATGTGGCAGCCCGAGCGCAGGCGCTCGCAGAGGCAATGAGCAAGGATGGTTTTGTGGCGACCGCTCAGGTCACCGCTCCTCCTGCAGGACGAACTGTTCCCGAGCATTTCCTGGCAAGTATTCAGCTCTGTCAGGGTCACTGCCCGGTGCGCGACCTCGCTGGAGACTTCCAAGTGTTCTGCGAGCAGGAAACCGGGATTATTTCTGACCTGCTCGGCGTTGATGTCCGTAGGCTTTCAACCATGGCTTCGGGTGCTCACGTGTGTACCACGCATGTGCCCCTGAACCGCGTCACCGCCGAGAGTGAGAAGAACGCAGAAGAATCCGCAGGGAAACCTTCGGAGGAACCTTCCGCGTAACAATCACCGCAGTACCCAGCGGCACACCCCGATGAACCCGTCAAGGGTGCGAGCCGCACGCTGAAATCCGCCCGCAACCACGCGGTGTACACCGCAAGCACACTGCGTACACCGCATCACGCATCGTGGTTGAGCGCGGCAACAGCCCCTAAACTACCGCGCCTGCAACCGGCAGGTGACGGAGAGAAATGTAATAACCATCGAAGAAAGGCCGTAATGACTGAGAAAGTTGGGCAGAACGCCAACGACACCGTCATTTCAGAGATCCTGGAGATGAACCCCGAACTCGAGGGCATTGGTAACTACGAGTACGGTTGGGCAGACTCCGACGAAGCAGGCCAGGTAGCAAAGCGCGGCCTGGACGAGGACGTCGTGCGCGACATCTCTGCGAAGAAGAACGAACCCCAGTGGATGCTGGACATGCGTCTGAAGGCGCTGAAGTTCTTCGAGCGTAAGCCCATGCCCACCTGGGGTGCGGATCTTTCCGAAATCGACTTCGACAACATCAAGTACTTCGTGCGCTCGACCGAGGGTCAGGCGGCTTCTTGGGACGAACTGCCCGAGGACATCCGCACCACCTACGAGCGCCTGGGTATTCCCGAGGCGGAGCGTAACTCGCTCGTCGCGGGTGTGGCTGCACAGTACGAGTCCGAGGTTGTGTACCACCAGATTCGTGAGGACCTGGAGAAGCAGGGCGTGATCTTCGTCGACACCGACACCGGTCTGCGCGAATACCCCGAACTGTTCAAGGAATACTTCGGCTCCATCATCCCGATTGGTGACAACAAGTTCTCCGCACTGAACACCGCCGTATGGTCCGGTGGCTCCTTCGTGTACGTTCCCCCGGGAGTTCACGTGGAGATCCCGCTGCAGGCGTACTTCCGCATTAACACCGAGAACATGGGTCAGTTCGAACGCACCCTGATCATCGCGGACGAAGGCTCCTACGTTCACTACATTGAGGGCTGCACCGCCCCCATCTACAAGTCCGACTCCCTGCACTCCGCAGTGGTTGAGATTGTGCTGAAGAAGAACGCACGCGTTCGCTACACCACCATCCAGAACTGGTCGAACAACGTCTACAACCTGGTGACCAAGCGCGCGGTTGCGCACGAGGGCGCCACCATGGAATGGGTGGACGGCAACATCGGTTCGAAGGTCACCCAGAAGTACCCGGCTGTTTACATGGTCGGCGAGCACGCTAAGGGTGAGACCCTGTCCATCGCATTCGCGGGTGAGGGTCAGCACCAGGACACCGGTTCGAAGATGGTTCACATTGCACCGAACACCTCCTCGACCATTGTGTCCAAGTCCGTGGCACGTAACGGTGGCCGTAGCGCATACCGCGGCCTGGTTCAGGTTCGTGAGGGCGCTAAGCACTCCAAGTCCTCCGTGGTCTGTGACGCACTGCTGGTGGACACCATCTCCCGCTCCGACACCTACCCCTACGTGGATGTCCGCGAGGACGATGTGACCATGGGTCACGAGGCGACCGTTTCCCGCGTCTCCGAGGACCAGCTGTTCTACCTGATGCAGCGCGGCCTGAGCGAAGAAGAAGCAATGGCGATGATCGTCCGCGGCTTCGTTGAGCCCATCGCACGTGAGCTGCCGATGGAGTACGCACTCGAACTGAACCGCCTGATCGAACTTCAGATGGAAGGATCTGTGGGCTAATGCCGACCAACGAAGAAACCCTGGGTTACCACTCCCCGATCATCCCCGGCATGGACCAGGAGGGCGAGAAGCTCGCCACCGAGTTCGCCCACGATGACACCCTGTACCGTGCCACCGAGGCACACCACCAGGGCTCCAACCCGAACAACGTCCAGAAGGTACTCGAAGCATCCCGTGCAGAGCGTAAGACCTCCTACAACGTGGAGGACTTCGCACCCCTGACCGGTCGTGAAGAGGACTGGCGCTTCACCCCGCTGAAGCGTCTGGGCGGCCTGCACCTGGAGAAGCTGACCGGCACCGCACCGGCACCGCAGATCACTGCACCCGAGCAGGTTCAGGTTGAGACCGTCTCCCGCGAGGATGCACGCATCGGCTCCGCAGGTATCCCCGAGGACCGTGTGGCAGCGAACGCGTGGTCCAGCTTCACCGAAGCAACCGTGGTGACCATCCCCGCCGAAGCTGAACTGGCTGAGCACGTGGAAATTGACATCACCGGCACCGGCAACGAGGCAGCCGCACAGCACATCGTGATTGAGGCTAAGCCCTTCTCGAAGGCTGTCGTGGTTCTGCGCCACACCGGCTCCACCGTCCTGGCACAGAACGTTGAGTTCGTAGTGAACGACGAGGCTGAGCTGAACGTTGTTTCCGTGCAGCAGTGGGCTGACGACGCAATCCACGCCTCCGCACACTACGCTAAGCTGGGCCGCAACGCACGCTTCAAGCACGTTGTGGTGTCCCTCGGCGGCGACCTGGTGCGCGTGACCCCCTCCACCAAGTTCACCGCTCCCGGCGCTGAGACTGAAATGTACGGCCTGTACTTCGTAGACGCTGGCCAGCACATTGAGTCCCGCCTGTTCGTGGATCACTCCGTACCCAACTGCAAGTCCCGCGTGACCTACAAGGGCGCGCTGCAGGGTAAGGGTGCGCACTCCGTATGGGTTGGTGACGTTCTGATTGGTAAGGATGCAGAAGGCACCGACACCTACGAGCTGAACCGTAACCTGCTGCTGGAAGTTGGCCCCCGTGCCGACTCCGTGCCGAACCTGGAGATTGAGACCGGCCTGATTGAGGGCGCCGGCCACGCATCCACCACCGGCCAGCTCGATGAGCAGCACCTGTGGTACCTGCAGGCTCGCGGTATTCCGGAGGCTGAGGCACGCCGTCTGGTCGTGCGCGGCTTCCTGAACGAGATCATTCAGCAGATTCGTGTTCCCGAACTTGAAGAGCAGCTCACCGAGGCCCTTGAGGCAGAGCTCGCCCTCAGCAACAACTAAGCTTTACCAGGAGAAATCAATGTCTACCCTTGAAATCAAGGACCTTCACGTCTCGGTTATCCTCGATGACGAAACCACCAAGCCCATCCTGAAGGGCGTTAACCTGACCATCAACTCGGGCGAGATTCACGCAATCATGGGCCCGAACGGTTCCGGTAAGTCCACTCTGGCTTCCACCATTGCTGGCCACCCCAAGTACCAGGTTGACTCCGGTCAGATCCTGCTCGACGGTGAGGACATCACCGAGATGAGCGTGGACGAGCGTGCACGCGCAGGCCTGTTCCTGGCTATGCAGTACCCGGTTGAGATCCCCGGTGTGACCATGTCCAACTTCCTGCGTTCCGCTAAGACCGCTGTGGACGGTCAGGCTCCCTCCCTGCGTACCTGGACCAAGGACGTTAAGGAAGCCATGAAGAACCTGGAGATTGACCCCGCGTTCATCGCACGTAACGTGAACGAGGGCTTCTCCGGTGGTGAGAAGAAGCGCCACGAGATCCTTCAGCTGGAGCTGCTCAAGCCCAAGTTCGGCATCCTGGACGAGACCGACTCCGGTCTGGACGTTGACGCACTGAAGATTGTGTCTGAGGGCGTAAACCGTGCGCATGAGGCGAACGATATGGGCGTTATGCTGATTACCCACTACACCCGCATCCTGCGCTACATCAAGCCGCAGTTCGTGCACGTGTTCGTGGACGGCAAGATGGTTGACCAGGGCGGCCCCGAGCTGGCTGACCGCCTGGAAGAAGAGGGCTACGTAGCTTACGTGGGTAAGAAGTAAGCTTCTTCCCTGACCGGATTCTGACAGAAAGATAGAACTATGACTGAGACTGTGCAGGGTCGTATTCCTCAGGAAGAGATTGAGGAAGCCCTCAAGGAGGTCATTGACCCGGAGCTCGGCGTCAATATTGTTGACCTCGGTCTGCTCTACGGTCTGCGCTGGGATGAGGATGGAACCCTCATTCTGGACCTGACTCTGACCACCGCGGCGTGCCCGCTGCAGGAGGTTATTGAGGAGCAGGTTCAGGCTAACCTGGATAACCTGGTTGATTCTTGGCGTGTGAACTGGGTTTGGATGCCGCCGTGGGGCCCGGAGCGTATTACTGAGGACGGCCGCGATATGATGCGCGCGCTGGGCTTCAACATCTAAGCTCCTGACTCGCAGATAAAGTACCCGCCCGGTCGGAAGGTGTATGCCTTCGGCACCGGGCGGGTATTTTTTGTGAGGTACTGGGTATATGAGCAGTTGATGTGTTTGTTTTGGGCGAAGCCAATTTTTTTGCTGCTTTGACAATGGGGGGGTCGAGTATATTTCCTTGTGAATCATACACTCACATCATATTAGGCTCCTTATGCAATGGCTGCTTGAGGATGCCGAAAGGAAATCATGGCACAAAAGATTATTGCCGCTGACGGTTCTGTCTACGTTAAGAAGAAGCCTTTCTATCTCCGTTGGTGGTTTATCACTCTCGTTATTCTTGTTCTTCTTGGTGGTTGCGCTTCGATGATGGGCGGCGGCTCCAGCAAGTCTACGAGTGCGAGCGCTTCTTCATCTTCGGCAGCTGCTGATTCTTCTGCTGTTGCTGAAGCTTCTCAGGAATCTAACGGTGATTCTTCCTCTGCGGCTACGAGCGAGTCCAACTCAAAGCAGAACGATAACAGCATTCCCAGCGAATATAAGTCCGCTTTGAAGAAGGCAGAGTCTTATTCTCGCACCATGCACATGTCCAAGCAGGGCATCTACAACCAGCTCACTAGTGAATTTGAAAAGTTCACTCCTGAGGCTGCTCAGTACGCTGTAGACAACGTGAAGGCTGACTGGAATGCGAATGCCTTGGAGAAGGCAAAGAGCTACCAGAAGACGATGAACATGTCTCCTGAAGCAATCCGCTCTCAGTTGACTTCTTCTTTTGAAGGATTCACCGAGGAAGAAGCTGATTACGCAGTCACTCACCTGAGCTAATTCAATAGATGATTCATAGAAGCCGCCCGGCATGGAACACATT